>DQZA01000244.1 GCA_011042035.1 Desulfobacteraceae bacterium | reverse complement strand
GAGCAGGGTGGAAACCCCGACTCCATCCGGTTCTGCCACCACATAAAGATGAGCTATGTGTCATGCTCGCCTCCAAGGGTGCCCATTGCAAGGCTTGCCGCGGCCCATGCCAAGCTTACGGAAGAGGAGTATGAGATTATTTAGCCGTAGCGCATAAAGCATAAGGCATAGGGCATAAGGCTGAAGGCGGGAGAAGGGGGAGGTATGCAATAATGGGGGATGATGGAATACTGGAATGATGGGCTAGAGGTATAAGGGAGAGAGGAATATTGAAGATCGAATGTCGAATGACGAATGCCGAATTAGGAAGTGAGGACCGCCTGAGTTCGTAAAATTCGTGCCGTTAAGCAAAAGCGAAGACTAGGGAGGTGGGGGAGTCAGCCGGAAATGGAGGAGGAGAAGGAGTAAATTCTGTCTGCTAGGGCCTCAGCCTGCGCGGTCACTTCTTCGTCTGTGGTGGCTTCCTCTCTCCGTGACCTAAGGATGGTCTCATTTAGGTATACGAATGCATTGTTAAAGGTTATATGGGAAACGGCCTCCTCTACCTCTATAACGCCACTATCCAATAGTTTGTTGCCCAAGGATCCCATCCTTTTAAGGAGATCATTCCTCTTTCGTCTCTTAGGGTCAGATGAGGCAAGTGCCTTGGCGGCTATCCAATATGAGTCAAGAAACTCCTTGACAAGTCCGGCCCATAGCGGGAGGTATCTATATCCTTTCTTGGTCACCCTGAAAACCTTGTCTGAGGGGTAAGGCTCAATAAGTCCCTGCCGCTGGAAGTAGCTAATGGATTTCAGTGGCTGATTCTGTTCGTCAAAAACGAATTCATTCTTGAGCAATTGCTTTAGAAAATCATGGTCGACCAGAATTGTGTCCATGGATTTATCAGGCTCTTTTCCAGACAGGAGGCAAACTGCAACCAGGCTGTGGTCAACAAAAAAATGGATTATGCTGTTCTTATAATATGCTATCTCTCGTCTCTTTTTGGGGTTTACGCTATAGACTTCATCCTTACCTCTTAATTCCTCGACGGGGTTTATTACCCTCCAGCTTACCAATAGGTGCAGCGTTTCATTCATTGCAGAAGAGAGGTTCGATAGGGAGGAAGCCATGGTTGCATTTTGGTCCCTCAGAAAAGACAACAGTGCCTCAGTGTCATGGTAAATGGTGGCCCTATCAAAACTTTTTTTGACCCGAGAGAGGATGGCAGAAGAGATCAAAGCAAGGGGAGTCACAGGGGTAACTTCATTGATTGCACAAACTAGTTTCAGGGCGAGAGATGCTTCAAGTTCATTGGAACGGGCCTGGGACCTGCCTAAGTAGTCTCGCAGTGAAAAGGGCTCGCCGAACCTAATATAAATCTTGCCGTATTTTTTCTTTAAGAGCTGTCGAGCCTTGAGTACTTGCCGAAAGCTTTCTCTTTCTTTGGCTTCCCCCTTTTGTTCCCGCATGTATGACCTCTCCTCCATTACCCTATCGTAGGCTATGGAGGCGGGAACAAATATGAGGTCCTCGCAATGGCCTTTGAGGTAGGCGTCAAGCAGTATGGCAAGAAACCCTGTCTTGGGAAGGACCAGTTTTCCGGAGCGGCTTCTGCCCCCCTCTATGAAAAACTCTATAAAATAACCTTCCCTGAGGAGCTGGCCTATGTACGAAGAAAAAACCTTTGTGTAAAGCCGTGCCCCACTGAATGTCCTCCTTATGAAAAATGCCCCGCATTTTCTGAATATGTGTCCAGCAGGCCAGAATGCAAGGTTCTGTCCCGCAGCGATCCTCGGTACCTGGACATAATGCTCGTATAAGAGATAATTGAGGATTAAGTAATCTATGTGGCTCTTGTGCGATGGCACAAATATTACTGGGCCTTTTCTGGCCCAGTTCCTCACCTGGACAAGATCGGCAGTATCAATTTCAATTCCCTGAAACAGCCTTTTCCAAAACCTGGTCAGGATTGAGTAAGTCAATACCACATAAGTGGGGCTATAGTCTGCAGCTATTTCATCAAAGTATTCTGCAGCCTTTGTTTTTAGTTGTCGTTGCTTTTCTGGCCTACCCTTGGATAGCCGTTCTATGGTTTTAAGAACCTCTTGGTCGTTGAGAACCTTTTCCTTTAATTCTTGTCGAGACCGGATAACAGGACCTATGATTGCCTTTTTCTGAGTATCAATATCCCCAATAATTCTTTCCCGTATTCGGGCTGCTATCTCGGCCCTGGGGATGGACTGCTGCAAGGCAGAGCCAAGAACTTGCTGCAGGTTCATTGGAGAGCCAAGGTCAATAAACGCCCTTCGGTTGTGCCTGAAGAATAGAAATATTTTTCTCAGTGGGCCCGGATTGTCTCTATACCCGAGAAGAATGGACAGGAGGCCTTTTGGGTCTCTCTCAGGGGCCTGTTTGTAAAGAACAAGGCTGGGCACCAAGAAAATCGGTCTCTCTAGCGTTTCCTGAATTTCTAGCAGGTAACCTATAGGGTCTTTGGATTCCTCAACGAACTGACGTTTGAACCTCTTGGGGTGTAAAAGGCAGAGAAGTATAGGGAAGCCTTTTTGGAGTGCCTCTTTCAATAGGCCGCTTTGGTATGGGTTTGGTCTTTGCCGGTATTTGAGAAGGTGGGCAATATAAAACCTGCCCATCTTGAATAGCTGAGAAATGGGAAAGAAAGGCGCCATGTTGAGGTCCAGCCCGATTCTGGGATAGGGAAGGCGCGATTTGCGCAGTCGAAAATGATATAAAAGGAAGTCCAGGTGACCGGGGTATTTGGTGACGTATACAATAGCTCCCTCTCGCTGTATTTCCCTTAGGTTTTGCCTTGCGTGCTCGTCAATCTGGACCTTGCCAAACAGCTTATAGAGAAACCAGCCAAGGAAAAACCCGGGCTTGAAATCGAGTATTGAAGAAAACGGATATCTTTGGAAAAGCCAAGACATGGATTTTTCACCTTTCTGATGATGTATAATTCCTTACGACAAATTCTAGAAAATGTGAAGCTTGAACTTGGAAGCTTTGCTCAATCCTATTGTACACCTATCGAGATGGGCATCGTACTTATAGTTTTTCTTTATTCGAGAAGGGGCGCGGGTGTTGACAAACATTTTCGTATGGTTAAGAATGGAATCTAAAAGCGTGCACCAAAACCTTTGGAGGAAACCATGTATAGACCAATGGTCGTTTCTGGTTTGACGGTAGATCCCCTCACCAATAGCCCTATCGTGATTTTGAAAGAAGTGGATGGAGATCAAACGCTTCCCATCTGGATAGGGCTGTTGGAGGCCACTGCCATAGCCAGCGAGCTGGAAGGGATAAAGTTCTCCAGGCCCATGACCCATGATTTGTTCAAGAATCTCATGGAAATGGTGGATGTGAAAATCCGCAAGATAGAGGTCTGCGACCTCAGAAACAATACCTACTATGCGCTGATCCATTTCACTCACCAGGGCAAGGAGATGTCCATTGATGCCCGCCCAAGTGACGCACTCGCCCTTTCCTTGAGGGTAAATGCCCCTATATTTGTTGCGGAGGAGGTTTTAAAGAAGTCTACCGAGATCGATCTAAAAGCTGAACCTGAAGATAAATCAGAACAAGGAAAGAAATGGCAAGAAATCTTGGAAGGCCTAAACCCAGAGGATTTTGGCAAGTACAAGATGTAGACTGGAAGCTAGAGACTAGAGAACACAGACTGGGAATTGCGTATAGGAACCCGTGGTAGTTGTAGCCAGAGGGCAGAAAAGATAGAGCTGAGTTTGGATACCCCATGGTAGATGGCGAGGATCTGGCAGCCCATGATCGATTTGCACACCCATTCTATTTTTAGCGACGGAGTTCTGATTCCTACGGAGCTTGTCAGGAGATTTGAGGCCGCTGGCTACAAAGCCTTGGCTATTACCGACCATGTAGGTCCTTCCAATATTGATTTTGTAATCCCCAGAATTGTTAAGGCTGCCGAGGCCCTAAATGGTAGCCAGCCCGTGACGGTCCTGCCTGGAGCAGAGTTGACCCATGTTCCTCCTAGCCTCATTCCCTCGTTGGTGAATAGAGCCAGGGAGCTTGGGGCGGCCATTGTGGTTGTCCACGGAGAAACAATCGTGGAACCCGTGCCCCCCGGTACAAACAGGGCTGCGATAGAGGCCAAGGCTGACATACTAGCGCATCCCGGGCTTATCACAGAAGAAGAAGTGGAATTTGCCAAGGTCAACGATGTTTTCCTGGAGATCTCGGGTCGCCATGGCCATAGCTTTACCAACGGACATGTGGCCGCACTTGCCTCAAGGGTGGGTGCAACGCTTGTACTCAATTCCGACACACACAGCCCTCAAGACATCTTGCCCAGGGAGTTAGCGGAAAAGATAGCTGCTGGGGCGGGATTAGGAAAAGAGGCACTTGATATGCTTCTAAACAATTCGCGTCGGCTCATCAAAAGATCTCTTCCAGCTTTTTGATTTTTGCTTTCCATAGTATGTTAATCAGCCGAAATAATGTTATATTCTTGAACCATTTGAAACGAAAATTTTTCCACATTGCGGGAGCTGTCGTAGTTGCCTTTTGGCTTGCCACTATTGGTATATTGGTCTGTGGCCGCGGGCTCTCCAGTTCCGATGGCGTGCTTTTGGCACAGGCTGGGGTTGGCCTTGACGGGCGAGAAGAAGAGTGGATGGAGGTTTTTCTTGGCAAAAATAGAGTCGGTTACTCTGTTTCTACCATTAATCCCATTGAGTCTGGCTATCTGATAAAAGAGGAATTGTTATTACGTCTACGACTCATGGGTATGGCCACCAGCGTACGCACCACCAGCACCAGCGTCGTGGACTGGAGCTTCGTCATAAAGAGGTTTGAGTTCCAGATAGACTCAGGGGTAGTCAGTTTTCGTGTTTCAGGCAAGGTTAGAGACCATGTACTTATAGTGGAAAGGGGCAGTGGCAAGAACAAGAACACCAAGATGCTTAGGTTGAAGTCCCAGCCCGTTTCATCTTCTGCCATACCATTTCTTTTGAGATCCAGAAAGCCAGCCATTGGGGAGGTTATAGAGATCCCGATATTCGATCCTTCTAGCCTAGCCGAAATGAAGATCCTCATCAGGGCGGTCTCCACGGATGAGGTGATAATTTCTGGGCGCAGATATCAAGCCACCAAGTACCAAAGCCAAATAATGGGCCAGCCCGTGTTCTTTTGGATGAGCAAGAAGGGTGAACTGCTAAAGCAAACAGGACTAATGGGACTTACGTTGGTACGCTCCGATTCAGATCATGCACGGGCTGCGATCGGTGGCGCCGGAGGAAGGGAGCTGTACGACATTGCTGCTGTAGTGCCGGACAAGAAAATATTGAGACCCAGGAAGGTCAGGATCCTGAGGGTCAAGGTCAAAGGTATCCCACCCAAAGAAATCGAGCCAGATCCGAATGACCCAAGACAAGTGCTCCTAGGAGACATCCTGACGGTGAAGAGAGAAAATTTGAGAGCCATTTGCTCAGAAGGACCTAATACCAGTGCTAAGCTAAGAAGCCAGCTAAGAGAATATCTTAAACCCGAACTGAATATTGAAAGCGATGATGAATTGATAAGAGCCAAGGCTTTAGAAATAACCAGGGGAGCTGAGAATCCCATGGAAAGAGCTAGGAGATGCCTTCGGTGGATCTATGTAAATGTTGAGAAAAAACCCGTAATCGGAATCCCCAGCGCTGCTCAGACATTAAAAACTTTGGTGGGTGACTGCAACGAGCATGCTGCACTGCTGGCAGCCTTGCTGAGGGCATCGGGAATCCCAGCACGGGTTTGTGCTGGGCTTGTCTATGCCCGGGGCAAGTTCTTCTACCATGCTTGGAATGAAGCCTTTCTAGGAGGAGGGTGGATAAGCCTGGATGCGACACTCAACCAAATGCCTGTGGATGCAACCCACATAAAACTGGTCCAAGGTGGGCTGCAAAAACAAATGGAGATATTAAGGGTTATGGGGAGGTTGAAACTGGAGGTGGTGGAGCAAGAGTAAGGAAAGTTATGAGTGAGCTAGAGTGCCTAGAGTGAGCTAAAGTTATGGGTGAGCTAAAGTGCCTAAAGTGAGCTAAGGTTATGGGTGGCACAAGGGGTGATATATCTGGGTTGCACGAATACGTTGGGAATGTACATGTTCATTCGAATTATTCTGATGGAGCGGCATCGCCACAGCAGATTGCTGCCATAGCGAATCGTCGAGGCTTAGACTTCCTTATTCTCAATGATCACGATTACATGGCGAAGGAACTTCATCTTGAAGATGAAGGCTTTTACGGCCAGCTTATTTTACTTGTGGGGCTTGAGATAGGCGGACGCTACCATCATTACCTGGCGTTTCGCCTTAAGGAAATGGTGAGGGGAAAGGGGCTAAGTCCCCAGGAGGTGATCGATAGGGTGCGCGCCCAGGGTGGCTTTGGGTTCTTGGCCCATCCCTTTGAAAAGGGAATGCCTTTTCATGAAAAATCCATTGCATACACGTGGAATGACCTCTCAGTTGAAGGTTACACAGGTATTTGTATCTGGAATTTTACGTCCAGGTGGAAGGAGAGGGTCAAAACTGCCATTCATGGCCTCTTCTGCGTAGCATTCAAGCAATACAGTCTAAAAGGGCCCAGCAAGGAAACCCTGGCCTTTTGGGACGCAAAGAACCAAGAGAGAAAAGTGATTGCCATAGGTGGCTCAGATGCCCACGGATCTGGGTTCAAATGGGGCCCCATCTCCCTTGTGCCCATTTCCTATGACTTTGCGCTCACTTCAATAACAATTCATGTCCTACTGGATAGGCAACTGTCCGGAGATTTTGAAGAGGCAAAGGGGCAGATTTATGGTGCTATGGAGCAAGGCCACCTGTTCATAGGCCATGACAACCTTGCCCCCACCAGAGGTTTTAGGTTTTTCTTTGAGGGGCAATCAGGCCAGATGGCAATTATGGGGGAGGAACTGATTTTCGAGCCAGGAATACTCAAGGTTTCGACGCCTTTGGAAGGTAGGATAAGGATTGTGCGCAATGGTTCACTGTGGGCTATAGGTCAAGGAAAACGCCTTGAGAAAAAGATCGCTGAGCCTGGAGTGTATCGCGTGGAGGTTTATTTACGAATTCCGGTGTTCGGCTGGAGGCCGTGGATTTTTTCAAATCCCATTTTCTTGAGATAGACCAAAGAGCATGAAATTCGTTGACATCAAACTCCGCTATTGGGTAATTTATCTTTTATTAATGCCTGGGTGGCGGAATAGGTAGACGCAAGGGACTTAAAATCCCTTGGGGCTTTGTCCCCGTGCGGGTTCGATTCCCGCCCCAGGCACCAAGTTTTTCCCACTAATTTCCAGAATTTTCCCATAATATCAGGCTGTTTCTATCCCCGCCAGGGGATTTTTTTATGTCCTGTCTTTGGGATTACCAGGTCTCTTTTGGGGCGATTTGGGATAAAACAGGGCAATAAAATTACACCCAATATGCACCCAGAAAGCCACGCTAGAGGAAATTTGTCGTACAGGTAACATATAAAAGCGTTAGAAAATGTGCAGCGGTCGATACTCTTTCCCAAGCTCGTGAGCTTGAGGTTCGTATCAGGGAAATTCTAATCAGGCAAAAATATTTGGGAACATCAGAGACAAAGGGAAGTCCTAAAGCTTAAAGCTTAAAGCGCAAAGCCCAAAGCCTAAGGCCCAATGCCTAACGCCTAAGGAAGTATTCTTTCAGCCGGCCGCTCTCTCAGATCTGCCCAACATATACTTGCAATCTTCAGGCCTGCCCTAAACAAAGCCAGGGACTGGGAGGTGTTTAAGAGGGACAACCCTGTGTCAAAGGTGAAGATTCCCAGGTTTGACAACAGGAGGGGGCGGGCTCATATGGGCTCAGCCCCTTTTTGATTATCACCGTAGGGTGGCATTTTATGCCACCGTTATTTTCTGGTAAGGGTTGCTTTCGTCTCCTTTGAAGAATCGGCCCTGCTTCAAGATGTTCCAGGATCTCTATAAGCCGGCGTTTTCTGGCGTGTGCGGCCTTGAGGCGCTTAAGGTACTCAAGGAGAGCAGCCACTGCGTGCTTGCAACTGGTTCCGTAAGGACAGGTACAAAGCGACCCTGGAAGACCATCCTCCTCCATCCACACTTTGGTGGCATAACGTTCTGATCCGCCAACCTAGTCGATGAGGGAGCCGGCATGGCTCTTCGAGAGCTCTGAAACACTGCCCTGCACTTGGTACTTTCTTCTCCGGGTTACGATGCGCCCTCCAGCCCGGCGCTTCAGGTCCTCCCAGGTCAAATCCATGAAGGGGTCCCTGTTGTCGTTATGCTCGACATGTTCTGGCCTTATTGAGGTATTCATGGTTTTTTCTGGATTTCGGCCTGTAAAGGAAGCAGTCGTCGATGACCCGTCCCTTCTCGTTCCAGGAGCGTATACAGGGCTCCCCTTTAGGGCGAGGCGAGTTCCGGGGCATTATTGGTAAGTATATGATTTAAGAATAGGATTGCTCCTTTTCCCCGTGGAGCAGTTTGCGACAGCCTTCATTGCCGTCTCTACATGCTCCCCCGCCTAATAATAGAGAACAGCAGCCAAAGCCCCATAACACCAGCAATAATGAACCCCGCTAGACCAATAACCGGTATCCCATGCCATTTGGGAGGAATTCCTGAAAGGACGATAAGAGAAGAACCGATTATCAGGGATGCCAGCACGATGGCAAATGCAAGTCTGTTGCTGATCCGGTCGTGGGTGGAAAGCATGTTCTCAAGGCCGCGATGCTCAAATTCTATCTTTACCCTGCCCTGTCTGGCCTGTCTGAGAATCTCGCGTAGTTCACCGGGGATCTCCTTGATGAGATGGAGAAAATCGGAGCCCGAATCGTATATGTCTTCCGCTACCCGTTTTGGATGAAGCCTCTGCAACTGGATACGCCGGACAAATGGGGCGGCCCGCTCCGTGGCATCAAAGTCAGGGTCCAGCACCCTGCCGACTCCTTCTGCCGTGCTAAGGGCCTTGATCATTAGAAAGAGATCCGGCGGAACTGTCAGGCGATGCCTTGCGGCCATTTCCAGGAGCTGATGCAATAGCTTTCCGAGATCCAATTCTTTCAATGGGCGATAAAAATGCTGGTCTATAAATTCTGCCACATCCCTTTCCAAGGCATTATGGTTGGGTTCTTCATCTGATATCGTGAGCCTGACTAAAGCATCGGTAACCTTTACCTCATCCCGCCGCACAATATTCATAATCAGGTCGGCAAAGTTCTCCCGGCTCTTACGCCCGATGCGGCCCATCATGCCGAAATCCAGGTAGCAGATGACGTTTCCGGGGAGAATAAAGATATTGCCCGGATGGGGATCGGCATGAAAGAACCCATGAACAAAGACCTGCTTCATGATCAGGTCAAAGCCCCGGCGGGCGATCTCGCGTCTATCAAGGCCTGCTTCATCCAGCCGAGCGATCTCGGAGGCCTTGATACCGCTTACATACTCCATGGTAAGCACTCGGCTTGTTGTGGCCTCCCGATATATTTTGGGTACATACACGGTAGTATCACCAATAAACTGCATGGCAAAGCGCTCTGTGTGAGCCGCCTCAATTGTATAGTCAAGTTCCTTTTCCAGGGTCCTAGCAAATTCCTCCACGATCCGGGTGGGGCGGTGGATTTCCATGGCCTTCAGATGTCTCTCCATTAGGGTGGCAAGGTGCAGCATGATCTCCAGATCCACTTCAATGGTCTTCCGGATGCCGGGCCTCTGAGCCTTTACCACTACCTCATCCCCATCTACAAGCCGTGCCCGATGGACCTGGCCGATTGATGCCGAAGCCAATGGAGTTTCCTCGAAATCTTTGAAGAGTTGGCCAAGGGGAACTCCGAGTTCCCTTTCAATAATATCCTTTACCTGGGCATACTCAAAGGGCGGAACATGATCTTGGAGCTTCCCTAGTTCCTGGATGAATTCCACTGGCAGTAAATCAGGACGAGTCGAAAGTATTTGGCCCATCTTGATGAAGGTGGGACCGAGTTCCTCCATTGCCATCCTCACCCGCTCTGCCCGGGATAGTGTCTCTATCTTTTCTCTGCGTTTGCGGGAGATCATCTGAAGACCAATTTCCAGGTACTGCTCAATCTTCAGCGTGTGCACCAGATCACCAAAACCATACTTGAAAAGTACGGTCAGAATCTGGCGGTAGCGCTGGATATGACGGTATGTCTTTCCTATTATCCCGATTTTGCGGATATGCATGCTTTAGCCTCCCTGTATCCCTCGGCAATGGCCTCCTGGGCCTTGTTGAATTCCAGGAATCTGATGTGACCTAAGTGTGGTTGAATTAGCAGGTCCGGGCGATCAGTTTTCAGCCTTGTAGCGGTAATCTGTGCCTCCATGATATTGATGGAGCTCATTATTACCTCAAAAATGTTAGGCACAGGATCCCTGGACATCCATTGTCTTATATGCGTTAAAGCAGGGAGATCAAGCGTCTCGAGTCTTTTGTTCAAGGCATCCAGTATTCTGCTCCTTTTTGTCAAGCCCTGTGAAGTTCCTATGCTTGGGGCCAATGCACCGGAATTGTGGATACGGGTTCTACTGATCCCTTTCTTCTCAACAATATCGTGGTTGAGATCAACTGCAATAACCAGATCGGCCCCCATCTCCCTCGCCACACTCACGGGAACAGGGTTGACAAGACCACCGTCCACCAGGATCATATCGTTTTTCCTGACCGGGGTGAATATGCCGGGCACAGAGATACTGGCCCTCACTGCCTCAATGATGTCGCCGTCTTGAATAACCACCTCGTTTCCGGTGGCAAGATCGGTTGATACCGCACAAAATGGTAAGGGGAGATCTTCAATGTTTTTTGCTCCCACATGGGTGCGGATAAACTCAGATATCCTGTTCCCGTCGATCAGCCCGGATTTAGGGAAGACAACATCGAGGAAAGAGGCAATCTGCTTCCAGTCAAGCTGAAGGACAATCTCTTCCAATGCCTCTATGTTGCCGGAAGCATAGACTGCGCCAACCACCGCACCAATACTGGTACCGGCAACATAATCGATGTGAATACCTGCTTCAGCAAGGGCTTTAATCACCCCGATATGTGCCCAGCCCCGGGCAGAGCCGCTGCCGAGGGCAAGGCCCAGCTTTCCGGGAGGAACCCTGTTGTTCTTGTGAAAGATATTAATCATTTAGACGTACCGTCTTATTTTCTGAGATCTTCTGTTGTTCAATATGCCTGATCTTTTCTTCAAGCCTTGTAATATCCTCTTTTGTGGCCAAATTCATTTTCCCCAACACCTTCTCCACTATGCCCTCAACCTTTGTTTCCAGGTCCTTT
>DQZA01000087.1 GCA_011042035.1 Desulfobacteraceae bacterium | reverse complement strand
TTAGGCATTAGGCATTAGGCGTTAGGCGTAAAGCGCTGGGTCAACTGGAGCAATGGCAAGGCAATGCGATATGACAATAAGTAACTGCAAGGCCCAATTTGCCCTAGATGACAGGCCCAGGGAGGAGTGTGGGATATTTGCGGTATATGGCCACTCTGATGCGGCAAAGCTCACCTATTTCGGTTTATATGCTTTACAGCACAGGGGACAAGAGAGTGCCGGAATAGTGAGTTCTGACGGAAAGTGCGTCATGGAGTACAAGGCCATGGGGCTGGTGCCCGATATTTTTGACGAGCAGATTCTTAACACACTTCAAGGTGATATGGCCCTTGGTCACGTAAGGTATTCCACGACCGGCTCGTCACTGCTAGTCAATGCCCAGCCGTTTAGGATTCATTACTCTGGAAAATCCTTTGCTATTGCCCACAATGGAAATTTGGTCAACGCTCGAGTCATAAGACAAAAGCTGGAGAATGAAGGATCCATTTTTCAAACTAGTATGGACAGCGAGGTAGTGCTCCATCTAGCGGCCAAAAATATGAAAAAGGGCCTTGAGCAGGCAATGGTTTCGACAATGGAGCAGGTGAAAGGTGCGTATTCCATGGTTATCATGACTGAAGATACCATGGTGGTAGCGAGAGACCCTAATGGATTCCGACCCCTGTGCCTCGGCCAATTGAACGGTGGATATGTGATAGCATCAGAGACCTGCGCCTTTGACCTCGTGGAGGCAGAGTATGTGAGGGATGTCGAACCTGGGGAAATTTTGATTATTGATAAGAATGGTCTAAGAAGCACATATCCGGAGATCAATGGCAGGAAGAGTCAGTGCATCTTCGAATTGATTTATTTTGCGCGGCCTGACAGCGATGTATATGGCCAAAACGTGTATTTGTTTCGCAAGAAACAGGGAGAGTTGTTGGCCCAGGAATATCCCCTGGATGTGGATTTAGTGATGCCCTTTCCAGATTCGGGTAACTATGCTGCCATTGGTTACACGCAGTCCTCGGGGATTCCCTTTGAAATGGGTGTCATAAGGAACCACTACGTGGGGAGGACCTTCATACAACCTTCCCAGAGTATGAGGGATTTCGGGGTGAAGGTGAAGTTGAACCCTGTGAAAGAACTTCTCAAGGGAAGGCGGGTATTGATAATTGAAGACTCAATTATTCGAGGTACTACTGCAAGAACCAGGGTCAAGACCTTGAGAAGGGTTGGTGCTAAAGAGGTGCATATGCTGGTTAGTTGCCCTCCCCACCGTTTCCCGTGCCACTACGGGATCGATTTTTCCAGCAGGGGGGAGCTTATTGCCGCAAAAAAGTCAGTTAAGGAGATAGAAGAGTTTCTCGGCCTAGATAGCCTTGGTTACTTGTCCATTGACAACCTTGTAAAAGCGACACACATTCCCCGAAATGAACTTTGCCTTGCCTGTTTTGATGGCCGCTACCCAGTTCCCATAGATTATGAATTTACTAAATACTGCCTGGAAGAGTGAAATCTCTATCGAGGGCCTCAATCCTTTCTTGTGAGTTACCGCCTCTGAGAATTTCTTACAATTTTGTAGCTCCATATGATATAAGTAAGACATTAACCTTATTACAGTATGCGTGTGGAGCATATAGGGCGTAGAATAGCTTCAGGATGGCTTCTTCAGAAAAATCAAAAAGGGCGGCTGTAAAAAGGGGCGGGGGTGCATCACTGCCCGGTCCCGATGAGATCGCGTGTTTGTACGAGATCACGAAGGCCATTCATTCCACCCTTGACCTTCGCCAGGCCCTCTACAAGGTGCTGGATTTACTTTCCGAGATGCTCGGAATGAAACGGGGATCTATAACTCTTCTGGATGCTGACACCTCAGAAATCCATGTGGAAGTGGCACATGGTCTATCCCATTCCGCTCGTACCAGGGGTAGGTACAAGATAGGGGAGGGGGTGACCGGAAGGGTTATTGAGTCAGGCAGGCCTATGGTGGTGCCAAAGATTGAGGAGGAGCCCCTATTTTTGGACAGGACAGGGGCAAGAAAGAGGATTGATAAATCCAGGATATCCTTTATTTGCGTGCCTATAAAAGAAGGAAGAAGGGTCATAGGTACATTGAGTGCAGACAGGGTATTTCAGGGTGAGGAACCTCTTGAGGAAGATGTGAGGCTGCTTACTATCATCAGCAGCCTTGTTGCTCAAAAAGTAGCACTTCTCGAGAAGATTAATAGAGAGAAAACAGGCTCAAGGAAGAGAATCTTAGGCTTAGGAGGGAGCTGAACAAAAGATACAGCTTTAGCAATATAGTGGGCAATAGCCGAAAGATGCAAGAGGTCTTTCATCTCATCGCCCAGGTGGCCAAGAGCAATGCTAACGTATTGTTGCTGGGCGAAAGTGGAACGGGCAAAGAGCTTGTGGCGAACGCAATTCACTATAATAGCCTGAGAGCAGGTAAACCATTGATTAAGGTTAATTGTGCGGCCCTTCCAGCCAATCTTGTTGAGGCTGAGCTATTTGGGTATGAAAGAGGGGCGTTTACTGGTGCTACCCGGTCAAAAGAAGGGAAGTTCGAGTTGGCAAACGGTGGAACGGTTTTTTTGGACGAGATAGGGTCTCTTGCAATGGATGCCCAAGGGAAGCTGCTGCGGGTGCTTCAGGAAAAAGAAGTAGAAAGACTAGGGGGGACCAGAACAAGAAAGGTTAATATCAGGCTGATTGCAGCATCCAACAAGGACCTGGCAAAGGAGGTGGAAAGGGGAAATTTCAGGGAGGATCTTTTTTATCGACTGAATGTTTATCCCATATACCTGCCACCGTTGAGGGAAAGGGAGGCTGACATTCTGCTGCTGGCCGACTATTTTTTGGAAAAATACGCCAGGGAATACAGCAAGGACATCCGACGCATTTCAACACCCGCCATAGATGCATTCATGCAGTACCACTGGCCCGGTAATGTGAGAGAGCTTGAAAATTGCATTGAGAGGGCCGTCTTGTTATGTGAAGAACAGGTGATCCATACGTGTCACTTACCGCCAACTTTGCAGACAGCGAGGGATACCGGAACTGTCCAGTCCCAGTCGCTCAAAGAAGCAGTTGAACGTTTTGAGATGGACTTGATCATTGACGCACTTAAGAACACCCGTGGAAATATGAGGCAAGCTGCCAAGGCCTTGGGTACCACAGAGCGCATATTCGGTTACAAGGTGAAAAAATACAATATAAATCCAAAGCAATATCGCTAGTAAGGAGGAAAAAATTGGCATGAAAAAGGTTGAGGCTATTATCAAACCTTTCAAGTTGGAGGATGTAAAGGACGCTGTGCTGAAACTCGGTGTCAGCGGTATGAGCGTTACGGAAATAAAGGGCTTTGGGAGACAAAAGGGACACAAAGAGATTTATCGCGGCGCTGAGTATGTCGTTGATTTTTTGCCCAAGGTCAAGTTGGAGGTTATTGTACCTGCAGAGTTGGCCGGTAGGGTGGTGGAGGCCATAAAAGAGAATGCCTACACAGGACAGATTGGAGATGGCAAGATCTTTATCTTACCAGTGGAAAAGGCCATCAGAATCAGAACCGGTGAGGAAGATAGAGACGCCATATAGTGCTTCAATATCGCCAGAGCAGGCTGTGGTGAACTTTTTGAGTGAGCGAGATGCGCTTGCCTGTGGAAATCTAGCCAAGCTCTCGGGAGCCGCCATCAGCCGAAGGTACACGGGCATGGTGGATCGCTTTGTTGGCGAGCTGTTGGTCTTATTGAGGCTACGGGAGTGGCTCAAAAATACCAACACGGGTGGCCGCATTGCCTTTTTGGCCATGGGCAGCTACGGGGCGAGGGAACTGTGCCTGGCATCCGATATTGACCTCATGATTTTACACGAAGGAGTATTGCCTACGAAAATCGAACGCGCTCTTCTTGGCCTCTTGTACCACCTGTGGGATGCCAAGTTGGAAGTGGGATATACTATTGTAACACCTGAAGAGGCACAAAGGTTAATGGCCGAGGATTTCGGAACACTTACATCAATCCTTAATTCTAGAATGCTGTTGGGTTCAAGGGCGTTCCACATGACATTCAAGGAGAGGGTTTTATCCACTCTAGCTAATGATCTTGGGGGAATGCTGGGCAAGATACTGGTGGAGAAAGCAAAACGGGAAGAAAGATTTGGCGGAGAGGAATACTTTATTGAACCGGATTTGAAAGAGGGCCCTGGTGGGCTTAGAGACTTCCATTACATGCGCTGGATTTCCAAGGTTTGTTTTGGATGCCAACGGTTTTCTGATGTAAAAAGGCTTAATGCCTTTACGCACTTGGAAATCAATAAACTGGCTTATTCAAGGGGCTTTCTGCTCAAGGTGAGAAACTTGCTGCACGCCAGCAGTTCCACAAAGGAGGACAGGCTTCTGGTGAGTCACCAAGAGCGTTTATCTAAGGAATTGGAATATCCTGATGGTCCTTCTATAAGCGCTCCCAGTCGCTTTATGAAGGATGTGTATCTGCACATGAATAGAATAAGGTACATAACTGAGGAGTTCTTGACAAAGGCCAAGGATCTTGTCTCTCCGTCACTACCAGATCCCCTGCCTCCCGAGTTTCCCAAGGAGTTTGACATAGTTAAGGGAAACCTGGTTATGAAAGGGGGCATCTCTTTTAGTGATGACCTCATGTTGATCTTAAAGGCATTCAAGACCGCTAACAAGTACGGCCTGTTTTTGGGCTCAGGGTTCATATGGGAGGCAAGAAAGAAAATTACGAAGGACAGATGCCGCCTTGTAATGCTACCCGGCGCGAAGGAGATGTTCTTGGACCTAATACTTGATCCAAGAAATCCAAGAATCCTACGTTTAGCCCTTGAGATAGGGCTGATTGACGCCTTTGTTCCAGAGTTTCGGAAGATTAGAAACCTGGCCCAATTTGGATACTACCATGTCGAAACCGTTGACCTTCATTCACTGCGGGCCATGCAAGTTCTTCACCGTATAAGAACGGGTAAATATGACGGAGAATGGCCCCTTCTGAGAAGGGTTTGGGAAGAATTAAGACATCCCGAGTGGCTATTCCTTGCCGCGCTGTTGCATGACATAGGTAAGGCATATGGTAAGGATCACTGCGCTAGGGGAGCAAGGAAAATACCAAGCCTTTTGGAGAGACTGGGCCTAGGCGAGGAAGCGGCAAGGACAATCACGTTTTTGGTCAGGCATCATATCCTGCTAGCTCGTGTGTCCCAGCGCAGAGATCTTGGCGATGAGAAGACCGTTGTATCAGTGGCCCAAACGGTTCGAGATCCCGAACTCCTCAGGATGCTTTTTCTTCTGACGGTGGCAGATAGCAAGGCGACCGGGCCAATGGCAAGGAGCGGATGGAAGGCTCTACTATTGGAGGAGATTTTCCTGAAAGTGAACAAAATACTAGAAGGGGGAAAGCTTGCCGCCCCTGATACCAGGAAGGTTGTTGCCCAGAAACGCCGAGAAGTTCGAGAGACCCTTAAGGGGGAATTCAAGGCAAATGACCTGGAAGGCTTTTTTGGCCAAGTGTCAACCAGGTATCTCTTGGAAGTGCCGGTTCACGACATTATTCACCACTTCAGATTGGCGCTGACCATGGGGGATAAGCCTTATGACTGGGTATTGAAGAAAGTCCCAGGAGTGCCAGTGACTCGAATAATTGAATGCATTTACGATCGGCCAGGGCTCTTTGCCAAGATGGTGGGGGTTTTTACGGTCAATAACCTGCGAGTTCTGTCATCAAGCCTTTTCACTCTAAAAAACGGGCTTGCCTTTAACATATACGAGGTTACTAGCCCTGTGGATTCTCTGATGGAGGAAGATAGGTGGGATAGGGTCAGGAAAGAGGTGATGCTGGCATTGGAAGATAGGCTTTCTTTGGAGGAGTTGATGGCCCAGCGGCGCAAAGGCCTCTTGAGAACAAGGGTGTTACCCCTGAGACATGAAACAAAGGTAAAAGTGGATAATCAGGCGTCAGACTTTTTTACCATTGTAGAGGTCATAGCCTTGTATCGACCTGGGGTACTCTATGAAGTGGCAAAAATTATTCATTCCATGGGGCTAGATATTCGGTTCGCTAAAGTAAATACCGACGACGAAAAGATGATGGGTTCATTTTACGTAAGAGACAAAGAGGGCCAAAAGATTTGCGAAAGGGAGCGTCTGGCCAGGCTCGAACAGGAACTCGGAACAGCTCCATAGACTTTCCTTTAAAACACCTGTTCCATGTAAGTCTTCTCAATTGCCTTCACGAGCGACGCAAGGGTGTCGTTTACCGGGGTTGGAATTCCCAGCTGTCTGGCTTCCCTTGAAATTGCTCCATTGATAAAATCTATTTCTGTTGGCCTCTTGTTCAGAACGTCCTGTAACATGGAAGCCACATTACCCGACGTTGCACCACATACCTCTATAACTCGTCCTATGGGATCATCATAGGGCAGGGCTATGCCCTTGGCTTTTGCAATTTGTGCGGCTTCGCCTACCGCAAGTGTCATCAATCTCCTCGTTTCCTCAAGCTCAGGAAGAGCCCCGTTTCGTAAGTGCGTGATGGCAGTGAGGGCATTTATACCAACGTTTACCAGGAGTTTGCCCCAGATGAGGCCTTGTATGTTTCGGGACACCTCGGTATAAAACCCCGCTCTTTCTAGCATGGATGAAACATTGGGCAAGGCAGGATGCTCTTCCGTTGCTGCTCCAATGAAGGTTTGGCCACGCCCTGCGTGCCGGACGTGCCCGGGTGCCAGTAAGGTAGCTCCTTCTGAAGTGGTACCCCCCAGAACCCTTGGCTCGCCCAGCAGGCGGGAGAGCGTTTCCATATTTCCAACGCCATTTTGAAGAGAGGCAACAATGGTTTCCTCGCCGATGCCTTGGGCGAGGACATGGGCCACTTCTTCGGTTTTCATGGCCTTGACACACACTAGAACCAGATCTGCATCACGCAGATCCGGGTGGATTTCCACAGGAACCATCTCGTGGAAACTTCCCGTTACACCTTCTACGTGTATTCCATTGGCATTAAGAAATCTTGCCCGGTCTTCTTTATAATCCATCAAGATAACGTCATTGCCAGCCCTCTTGAGTGAGGCTGCAAAAAGGCACCCCATGGCGCCAGGACCTATGCAAGCAATTTTCATCAATACCTCCTAATACCTGAGTGGCATTCGTTATATCTTACTGGCCTCTTCAGGGCTCATTGCGAAGCTATGCTCTGGCCCTGGAAAGACGCCTTCGTCTACCTCTTTCTTATACTGCTCCAGTGCGTCCTTTATTTGGGGTGAGAGGTTAATGTATTGCTTGACAAATTTTGGGGTAAAGCGTTCAAAAAGGCCTACAAGATCATGGTATACCAATACCTGGCCGTCGCAGTCCTTCCCAGCACCAATGCCAATGGTGGGAATGGTCAACTGGTCGGTGATCATTGAAGCCAGCAGATCGGGAATGCATTCCATTACAATCATGAAGGCTCCAGACTTCTCCAAGTCCTTGGCGGACTGAACCAGGGCCTTTGCACTCTCAGCGTCTTTGCCTTGTACCTTAAAACCACTCAGTTTTGTTGCTGTCTGGGGGGTCAGGCCAATATGGGCGCATACGGGAATCCCCACATCAACTATGGCCTTAACCACATGGGCCATCTCTGATCCCCCTTCAAGTTTTACACAGTCACAGCCCGCCTCCTTTATAAACCTGCCCGCGTTTTCAATGGCCCTTTCCACGCTGGTGTGATACGACATGAAAGGCATGTCTCCGATTATAAAACTATGTTTCGCACCCCGGCTTACGGCCTTGCAATGATGGATCATTTCTTCCATTGTTACTGGCACTGTGGACTCATAACCCAGTACTACCATACCCAAGGAGTCACCCACGAGGATGGTATCTATACCAGCCTGATCGACCAGGCTTGCCGTTGGGTAATCGTACGCGGTTACCATGGTAATCTTCTGTTTATTTTGTTTTTTTCTCTGGAGATCCGCAATCGTGACTTTCTTTCTTTCCATTTTTTTCTCCTTTCCATTAAAAAAGGCCTTCCGGTAGGACCACCGAAAGACCCATTTTCCACATGCTTCTTGGTCTTATTTGACCGTCCCGGTCAACCCCAATGGGTGATCCAGGCGATCCCACCTTCTCGAACCTTGTCCTAGTGGCTGGGTGTCCTCCTTTGTTTCTAGATCACCCTGCCTATTTTGTGAAGATGCTATCCTAGCTACCGGGCCATTGTCAATGAAAAGTTTATTGAATTTGAATCAGTAAATCAGTAAAAGGGATTGTTGAGTGGGAGTGGCTTTCAGAGGAAGATGTCAAAAATTTGCACAAAAGTGTCAGAAGAGCGTGAAGAAACCGTGGTTAATAGCCGATTAAAAAGGTGACAAGTGACCAAATTTATTGAATAAGGGCCGGCTGTTTCACTGATGTTTAACATATTTTCAAATGACTAGAACGATGGCACATGTGTTGCAAAAATAACCACAGTCGAGTGAAACATTCGACATTGTTTATTCCGCAGAGATCTCACTTAAAATTGAGGAGGAATCCATGGCTCAGATTGATGCATTTTTCAAGCTTATGAATGAAAAAGGGGCCTCGGACCTCCATCTTGT
This sequence comes from Desulfobacteraceae bacterium, assembly GCA_011042035.1. GTDB lineage: Bacteria > Desulfobacterota > DSM-4660 > Desulfatiglandales > Desulfatiglandaceae > B111-G9. The sequence goes on along the minus strand of DQZA01000087.1, from coordinate 2,813 downwards.
TGCAGGTCAGCAACCAGTACTGCGAATAGATGGGGAATTGGAGAGAGTAAAATTCAAGCCACTAGACAATGACACATTGAAATCAATGCTTTACGAAATAGCCCCTGAGGAGCGCGTGAAGGTATTTGAGGAAACTGGAGACGTAGATTTCGCCTACGAGATACCGGGCCTTGCTAGGTATAGAGCAAATTTTTTTCAACAGAAGAATGGTGTGGGCGCGGTTTTCCGGCAGATCCCTTCAGAAATCCAAACTTGCGATGAACTTGGGTTCCCCCCTGTCATAAAAAGGCTAGCCACACTCCCAAGAGGGCTTGTACTGGTTACGGGTCCTACGGGAAGTGGTAAGTCAACTACTCTGGCTGCGATCATTCATGAGGCAAATATTACGAGGAAAGATCACATCTTAACCATAGAAGATCCCATAGAATTTGTTCATAAGAGTCAAAAGGCTATAATCAACCAGAGGGAAGTGGGTATTCATACGCGCTCGTTTTCCGCTGCCCTGAGAGGGGCCCTTCGCGAAGACCCTGACATAATTCTAGTGGGCGAAATGCGGGATCTGGAGACCATTTCGCTTGCCATTGAAGCATCGGCCACTGGTCACTTGGTGTTTGCTACGCTACATACCACAAGCGCAGCAAAGACCGTGGATAGAATTATAGAAGTTTTTCCCATGAGCCAGCAGGAGCAAATACGTAATACCTTGGCTGATGGAATCAGGGCAGTTATATCACAGACATTGTTCCGTAGAATTGACCGAAGAGGCAGGGTAGCAGCCCTAGAGATTATGATAGCGACACCTGCGGTACGAAACCTTATCAGGGAAGGGAAGACATTCCAAATTCCCTCGATGATACAAACCGGGAAAAAATATGGAATGCAGAGCCTTGATGACGCGATAATGGATCTTATGAAAAAGGGTATTATTAGCGCTGATGATGCCTATATGAAGTGCATAGAAAAATCGCGATTTATGCCTTTCCTAAAGAATCCACCTGCTGATTTTACGGAGGTGTAAGGAAGCAGGCGATAGGCTTGAGGCATTAGGCACGATGCAGAAGGTGAAGGAGGAAAGGGACAAGGCAAAAGGCTGAAGGCAAAAAGGGAAAACAATTGAATGGAGAGACTGGCTAGGGCTATCCTTAGTCGCTCAAAGATTCGATGACCCAGCGACTCAATGGCTCAATAGACCCAATGGGCTGAATAAACGCACATTGTGAGGTTGGGAAATGAGAAAGCAGCAGATAGATTACATATTAACCACCATGCTGGAATCCCATGAGGAGGCTTCGGACTTCAATATCACAGTAGACAAACCTTTTCAGGTAGAAAGCTCCGGGGAGTTAAAACCGGTTGCCATTGATCCCCCTATCCATAAGATTACCCCGTTTCAGGCAGAAGTTTTTGCGCTAAACCTGATAAATGGGGACAGGGGCCTGACAAAGACACTGCTTACTGAGGGCTCGTGCGACATATCTTACCAGCTCGCCGGCAAGGCTCGCTTCAGGGTGAACATCTTCTCCCAAAAGGGATGCTACTCCACGGTTATGAGGCAGTTGGCAAACAGAGTTCCTACTATAGAAGAACTTGGTCTCCCACCTGCCTTCTACGAGATGGCCGAAGAGCGAGATGGAATCATTCTTATAACCGGGGCAACCGGAACAGGTAAGTCGACCTCTCTGGCAGCAATGCTGAATGAGATAAATGAAAAGCATGCAGTGCATGTAGTGACGCTGGAGGATCCTGTTGAATATGTGCATTCTCAGAAAAAGGCCACATTCAACCAACGCGAACTGGGTGTAGACTTTGACACCTTCGCTAACGGCCTCAGGGCGGCATTGCGGCAGGCTCCCAAGGTTATCCTGGTTGGCGAAATGAGGGACCGCGAAACAGTGGAAATAGGTCTGTCAGCCGCAGAGACGGGCCACCTTGTCTTGAGTACAATCCATACCGTAAATGCAGGGCATACGGTAAACAGGATTGTGGGCATGTTTAATCAGGATGAGGAGAAACAGATAAGGATAAGGCTCGCAGATACCCTACGATGGGTGGTTTGTCAGAGGTTATTGCCAAAGGTGGGAGGGGGGCGCGTTGCCGCCTTCGAGATTATGAAGACAAACTTGCGGGTCAAGGACGTTATTCTGCACGGGGAAGCAGAGGGCAAAACCTTCTATGAGATCATTGAGGCGAGCCAGCCATTCGGGATGATGACCTTTGATCAATCCATTGTAGAACTATACAAAGAAGGCTTGATAACAGAAGAGGTTGCATTGAGTTATTGTTCTCGTAAGGCGGTAGTTGGTCGTGCCATAGACTCCATCAAGGCTGCTCGTGGCGAGAAAACCACAACCATTGAGGGATTGGATATTGATACTGACTATGAGAAACGCTATATCCGGTAATCCAGAACACATCTATAAATGTTTATGGAAGGTACCAGCTTTTACGGAATCTTCGTGTGTCATGAACCCTAAAAGCCGCAGGATTTGAGACACGGAGAAAGGCCATGGAAGTCAGGTGTAATCAATGCAAGGCAAGATTAAATATTCCAGATGAAAAAATCCCTAAGGGTAAGAAGGTGGCCATAATTTGTCCCAAGTGCAAAGGTAAAACCCTGGTTAAAGTACCTGAAGGAAAAGACTTAGGATATCCTGAGGGACTTGATGGTGCTGGATACGAATATAGGGATGTGGAAGAGGCACTGCAGCTGACCTATGAAAAAGGCGAGAAACGCTGCTTGATGATGGGCTCTAAGGAGGTAGATAAACAGGCGGTGAAACAAGCCGTTCAGAGCGTGGGCTATAGATTTTTAG
>DQZA01000006.1 GCA_011042035.1 Desulfobacteraceae bacterium | reverse complement strand
TTGAGGCAAGCCGCGCTCAGGATCCCTGAAAAAATAAACAACGAACAATGTCAAAAGACCAAGAATAATTGACGTGGCCATAAGCCCAAGTAAAGCACTAGCGATACTAAGAACTATACCTCCACCGATAAAAGGAAAGCCTTCCTTGGCGATAGGCAATGCCCTGCGCGATGTTGAGTATGTCATGTCACTACTCAATGGCTTGGACCTGTACTCGGGTTGCAAAATCAGATTCCCTCTAAGATACAACTACCATGTATATGAAATAACTATTTGCACGCATTATAATTTGAGCTTTTCTATTGTCAATCTAGAATATCGCTCTTTTTCCTCGTTTCTATGTCTTCAGATATGGATTCGGCCTTATATCCGGTGGTCTCAAATAAATGGGTAGCAAAGCGGCAGGGTTATCAAAATCTTGGCTCAAAAATCGTCTCAGCCCCAATGCCCCCACTGTGCAAGCCCTTATGGCCCACATTTCTGGTGGTGCCAGCAATAGATCTGGCTTGAGAGTTTCTTTCAATTTCGGCACCTGGTTATGGTAGTTATTGCCCACAAAGATACATGGAAGGGCCAAGCTCGTGGTGAGCGCCGAATATTCCACACACTGATCAGACATCAACCTGGTTAACTGGCCGCCAGGCCCCCGTCTGAACTGAGCTACGAACACGTCATTACGGCGGGACTCTATAAGGGCAGTGATGGCCAAGGTGGATTCCGCTATTTGAGCAGCAAGGGCATCAAGACTGCTAATTCCCACTATCGGCACCTTGAGCACGTGACAAACACCCTTTGCAAAAGACAATCCCACCCTTATTCCAGTAAAGCTTCCCGGGCCTATGGCAATGGCTACACATTCAATTTCCTCTTTGCCTCTGCCCAAACCCGCGAGCAAAAAATCAACAGCAGGTACAAGCCCTCCAAAATGCCTTGTTCCACTGCCCAAGTAATATTCACCCAACAAAGACCCATCTCCCGCCAATAGCGCTATGGAGAATTGCAGAGTTGAGGTATTGATAGCAAGGAGCACGGTGCTGCCTATTTAAAGATCCTCGTGATATCGTTGTACATGACCACCATCATTAGCAGTATAAGGAGAATAAGCCCCACTTTTTGTGCTAGATCACGTTTCTTTATGCTAATGGGCCGACCAAGGACCAATTCTATAAGCAAGAATAATATGAGCCCACCATCCAGTATGGGTACTGGGAGAAGGTTTAGGATGCCCAGGTTAACACTAATAACTGCCATGAAAGGGAAAAGATAGACAAGATTTTCCTTGGCAAGCTGACCCGTCATTTGTCCAATGAGAATGGGCCCTCCAAGGGTCTTAATGGGCACAACCCTTTCGAATAGCTTGACAATTGTAAGACAGGTGAGCTTGGTTACATTCCAGGTCTTCTCAAGGCCCTGAACTATGGCATCAGCGGGTCCAAGCTCTATGGTTTTGAATTTTCCTGCTGCCACCACTCCTATGAGAGGGGTCTTTACCTCTTCGCCAAAGATATTCTTTGTGGTTGAGATTTCAGGAACCACAGTTAGGGCAATTGTCTTATCTCCCCTTCGTACTAGTACATCCAATGGGGTGCCACTACTCTTCTGAACGATGGCCTTTATTTCGTCCCATGAATTTATCTGGTTTCCTGAGATTGCTACAATCGTATCACCTTTTTGGATGCCTGCCCTAGAAGCGGGGGAATTTTCGGTGACCTGGCCAATCTCAGGCGTCATGACCTGGTAGCCGGCTATCAAGTAAAAAAGGCTAAAGATGACGAGGGCAAGAAGTAGATTGAAAGCAGGGCCTGCAGACACTATTGCTATACGTTTCAATACATGCTGGTTGTTGAAGGCGCGAGGCTCGTCTTCAGGAGAAATTTCCTGCTCCTCGTCGGAACCCTCCCCCAGCAGCTTTACATAGCCGCCCAATGGTACCGAGGAGATCAAGTATTCGGTCTCTCCTATCTTCTTGCCTAACAGTTTGTTGCCAAAACCTAAGGAAAACTTGAGCACCTTCACGTTAAAATACTTGGCCACGAGGAAATGACCTAGCTCGTGAAAAAAAATCAAAATCCCAAGGACCAATATGAAGGGAACTACATAATAAAGAAATACTTCCATGTTATTAATTCCAATTCCGTTCGTGTCAGGTCATATGTTCCATGCCCCCTGTCAAATGTCGCTTACAGAGGACTCCAACTTTCCAATCTCTCATTATTCCGACATGCCATTATTCCAATATTCAATAATTGCGGTGTTCTCTCATACCACCATTTCAACCCAACGCCGCAGGCCAGCACTACACTACTACGCCCCTGGGCCCACCATTCGTACTTTTTTCTATCAGTTCCCTGGCCTTTTCCCTTGCCCAGGAATCAGTTTTCATGACTTGCTCTATTTGTTTTACTTCCATGGGCTCGTGTAGTTCCATGATCTGCTCTATCAGGTTTGGTATTTTCAAAAACCCTATTTCATGCCCAAGAAATGCCTCTACGGCCACCTCATTGGCCGCATTGAGAACTGTGGGCATTGTTCCTCCTACCCGAGCAGCCTTAAGGGCCAATGCGAGGCAAGGGAATTTTTTAGTATCTACCGCCTTAAAGCTGAGATTTCCAATACCACACAAGTCGAGGCTGCCCGCATCCAGTTCCATATGTCGTGGGTAGGCTAGGGCATAGGAGATAGGTATGGCCATGTCGGGAACTCCCAGTTGAGCGATGACTGATCCATCCTTATACTCCACCATGGAATGGACAATGCTTTGGGGATGAATGACGATGTCAATATTTTCCATTGGCAGACCGAAAAACCACATTGCCTCTATAGCCTCCAGCCCCTTATTCATCAATGTGGCAGAGTCTATGCTGACTTTGGGGCCCATTTTCCAGTTGGGATGTTTCAACGCCTGTTCTGGAGTAACATCTTTCATTTCCCCGCGCCTCATATCCAGGAAAGGCCCGCCCGAGGCAGTAAGTATAATCTTCTTTATGTCTTCACGTGCGTGACCCCTTAGGCATTGTAATATAGCACTGTGCTCGCTGTCTATGGGCAATACGTCTGTGTTCCGTTTTGTGGCCTCGCTCATGATCAACTGCCCAGCCATGACCATGGTTTCCTTGTTTGCAAGGGCAATACGCTTTCCTGCTTTCACGGCTTCGTAGGTGGGGATAAGACCTGCTGCACCGCTTATGGCGGATACAACTGTATCCACCCCGTCCATCGTTGCAAGTTCCACATAGCCCTTCGTGCCTACCAATATTTCGGGTGGGTTTTTGCCGGAGAGCCGCTTCCTTAACAGGGCTGCTGTTTCATTGTCCTGGACAGCTACTGCTCTGGGGTGCCATTGGTTTATTTGGCGGAGCAATACCGCAACGTTTCTGCCTGCACCCAATGCAAGTACCCCGTATTTTTCGGGATGAAGGCCAACAATTCGCAGGGTATTAACACCGATGGACCCGGTTGAACCCAAAATAGCAATATTCTTTTTGCCTACTCTAGTCATGACTTGAGAATACCTAGTGGCTAATCAAATAATAGAGAACAGGGATAGCAAAAAGTAAGCCATCAATCCGGTCAAGTAACCCTCCGTGCCCTGGCAGGACGGATCCGCTATCTTTTTTCCCATGGGTTCTCTTCAGGAGTGATTCGGCAAGATCCCCCAGTTGTGCCACGATACTAATTGCAAGAAGTAAAATCGCTGGCCGAATTCCCACCTCCTGTAACCCTGTGAGGTGAAGAAACCATAAACCGGCCAAGATCGTACATAGACCGCCGCCTATTGCCCCTTCCCAGGTTTTGCCCGGGCTTATAGAAGGAACAAGTTTATGTTCGCCCAGAAACCTGCCGAAGTAAAAGGCCCCTGTGTCACCAGCAAAAACTGCTACAAAAAGAAATAGTATCCAAAGGTTACCTTTGGGGTAACGATAAACAAGGGCCAGCATGCCAAGGGGTAGGGCTACATAACACGGAGCGAAAATCGTCTTCACCACAGAGTCAGTAATACTTTCCTTTGCTTGACCATAGTAAAATAATCCTCCAATCATTGGTAGCAGCGTCCAGGAGGCAACAACCAGGGGCAAATCTTGAACCCTGCCAAGAGAGATGACCACAAACAGCGATGCACTTATCAAATAGCTTGCCAGCCTTAAGGCCAAGGGTGGAGCATTTTCCAACATGTCAAAGATTTCCCTCATTGCCATTATGGACACTAGGGCCAAGATTATATGAAGGGGCCATTTGGCATTTACGAATAGCGGCACTACTAATACTACGCCTAGAATGATCCCGGTTAACCATCGCTTAAAGTGCATGGTAGCTCCTTGTTCAACGGCTATTCCGCTGCTCCGAATCTCCTTTCCCGTCGCTGAAATTCTGCAATGGCCTTCAGATATTCTTCTTTGGAGAAATCTGGCCATAGTGTGGGAGTTATATAGAGTTCTGTGTAAGCGATCTCCCACAAGAGAAAGTTACTGATTCTGTATTCCCCGCTTGTTCGTATCAATAAATCAGGATCTGGCATTTCAGGCTCATAGAGTGAAGCTGTAAGATGCCTTTTCTCGATTTCTTCGGCTCGAAGTAGGCCCTTTTCTACCATAGTCCCGACTTTCCTCAGGGCATCCAAGATTTCTTGCCTTCCGCCGTAACTGAGGGCCAGGGTCAGGGTCATTTGTGTCCCACCAGAAGTTTCATCTATGGTCTTGAGCAAGAGTTCTCTCGTGGAAGCAGGCAATTTATGGAGTCTACCTATTGCCCTAAGGCGAATCCCCTTTTCAGTCATCTCCTTTAACTCCTGTCTTAAGAATTTTTCAAGAAGATTCATCAGAGCACTGATTTCCAGGTCTGAGCGCTTCCAGTTTTCCTCAGAAAAGGCGTAAAGAGTAAGCCACTTGATGCCTATCTCCCGACTGGCTTTGACCACTTCCCTTACTGTTTCTGTCCCCTTTTGATGGCCCTGGACCCTGGGAAATCCCCTCTTTTTGGCCCAACGGCCATTGCCATCCATGATAATAGCGACATGTACGGGTAACTTTGATTTATCGATTTCGTTCATCGGGCTTTAGCTTGTCTCCTGTAGAAGTTTTGTAACATACACAATCCAGGTACCTCGTATTGTCTCCTATTTCAATACAAAATTGAATTTCGGGTACGAGAAGGCATACACAACAAGGGGAGAAATAAGCTGAAGGCGCATGGGCTTACTTTAGTTTTATGGGGCCATTAGAAGCCCTCAGAAGGCGCACATGACGGGCAAGACCTTCGATAGCTGAGAGGGCAAGAAGCTTCAGAATTCCAGGATTTCCTTTTCTTTTTGAGCAGTGACCTCGTCGATCTTTTTAATGAATTCGTCTGTTATTTTTTGGACTTCGTTTTGATACTTGTAAAATTCGTCTTCAGAGATCTCCTTATCGTTTTTGAGGTCTTTGAACATCTCATTGGCTTCTCGTCTTTGATTCCTAATGGCAATCTTGCTTTCCTCAGCCATCTTGCGCGCTAATTTGGCCAATTCTTTGCGCCTCTCTTCGGTGAGAGGTGGTATGGAAATCCTGATAATTTTTCCATCATTCATCGGTGTGAGGCCGAGTTCAGATTTTAGAATTGCCTTTTCAATCTCGCCTATTATTGACTGGTCCCAGGGTTGGACGGTAATTAATCGGCTTTCAGGTACAGCAATAGAAGCTACTTGCTCAATAGGCATCTGAGTTTCATAACACTCCACCTTAATACCTTCTAGCAACGCCGGTGTGGCCCTACCCGTCCTGATCTTGTTGAACTCCCTTTTCAGGGCTTCAACGGTTTTTGCCATTTTCTTGCGAAGGTCGGACAGTATTTCATCTTTCATTTTCACTCTCCCCTAATGATCGTTCCCACGCGTTCACCAGCGACTGCCTTGAGGATATTACCCCCCTTCAAAAGGTTGAATACCACAATAGGAATTTTCTGTTCCATGGCCAAGGAAATGGCGGTTAGATCCATTGCCCTGAGTCCTTTTTCTATGACTTCACCATAGCTCAGTGTATCGAAACGTTTTGCGCCTGGTACCTTTACCGGGTCAGCATCATACACGCCGTCAACCTTTGTTGCCTTTAGCAGGGCATTGGCCCCGATTTCACTCGCCCTAAGTGTGGCAGCAGTATCGGTAGTAAAATACGGATTACCCGTTCCGCCTCCGAATATGACCACTCGGTTATCCTCGAGATAATTTATTGCCGCATCCCTTACAAAGGGCTCAGCAACCCCTCTCATCTCAATAGCTGACATCACTTGGGCTTCTAGCCCAACTGTTTGCAGCGCACCTCCAAGTGCAAGGGCATTGATGACCGTGGCCAACATACCCATATGATCGGCGACCACCCGATCCATTCTGTAATCAACTGCCCGAAGGCCCCTAAAAATGTTTCCGCCCCCTATCACGATGGCGATTTGGACACCAAGGTCATGAGCGGACTTAATTTCTCGAGCAACCCTCAGGATAGTTTGGGGATCTATGGCGTCGCTCTTGGCTGAAAGGGCCTCGCCACTTAGTTTCAAGAGGATACGTTTGAACCTAGTCCTCTCACTATTCATCAGAGTCCCCAAGCTGGAATCTCACAAACCTCCTGATAACTATATTCTCTCCAGTCTTGGCAATCAATTCGTTTAGAAGGTCCTGTACTGTGATGTCGGGGTTCTTCACGAAGGGCTGCTCCATTAGACATGCCTCGGAGTAAAACTTTTTCATTTTTCCTTCAACGATCTTCTCTATCACCTTTTCCGGCTTTCCAGTCTCTCTGGCCTGGGTCGTGTATATTTCCTTTTCTCGTTCTAGAATCTCGGTCGGAACCCTCTCGCGGTCAATAGCCACAGGGTTTGTGGCGGCTATCTGCATAGCAATATCCTTCACAAAGGTAGAGAAGTCGTCAGTCTTTCCAGTAAAATCCGTTTCGCAATTAACCTCCACCAATACACCAATTTTTCCTCCCCCATGAATGTAAGCCTGGATTTGTCCCTGTGAAGCGGTCCTGCTACCACGTTTTTTGGCTGTGGCTATTCCCTTTTTTCTGAGATAATCAACGGCCTTTTCTATGTCTCCGCCGCATTCATTCAGGGCCTTTTTGCAATCCATAATGCCCACGCCTGTCTTTTCCCTCAATTCCTTAATTTGCTCCATTGTAACTGCCACGGCAATCTCCTTTCGTTTCGGCATATTCCCGTAATGGGTATACTCTTGAATATAATCTCAGTCTTATTCTGCGTCCGCTTCGGGTGGAGCCGGCTCGGACTCAGCCTCTACGGTATCGGAAGCTTGCTCAACTTCAGTCCGTTTTGGGATAACTATAACCTCAGGGCCTCCCGATGTTTCCTCCTGGCCTGCTTCCTCAGCGGATGGCTTTTCTTCCTCCATTTCTGCAGCCTCTGCTTGTTGTCTCATTTCTGCTTCTGCTCTCAGCCTTTCCTCGGCCAAGTTGTGGCCTTCGACACAGGCATCCGCTATCCTGGAGCAAAACAGGCGTATGGCCCTAATGGCGTCGTCATTTCCCGGGATGATGAAGTCTATCTCGTCAGGGTCACAGTTTGTATCAGCAATGGCTACCACGGGTATTTTCAGTTTTCGTGCCTCGCGTACCGCGATTCTTTCCCTCTTTGGATCCACCACAAAAAGGGCTCCCGGCAATTCATCCATGTCTTTTATGCCCCCAAGGTTTTTTTCTAACTTTACCAGCTCCTTCTCCATTTTGAGGGCCTCTTTTTTTGTGTACCTGCTAAACCCACCCTCTCGCTTCATTGATTCCAGTTCTTTGAGGCGGTTTACACTCCTTCTAATGGTTTGAAAATTGGTCAGCGTTCCGCCGAGCCAGCGGTTAACCACGTAAAACATCCCGCAGCGCTCGCTCTCTTCAACGATAGAATCATGGGCCTGTTTTTTTGTTCCCACAAATAGCACCGAGTAACCCTCGGCCACTGTGCGTACCACGAAATCATAAGCCACTTTGAAAAGCCTGACGGTTTTTTGAAGGTCTATGATGTGAATTCCGTTTCGGGCGCCAAAGATGTAAGGTTTCATCTTTGGGTTCCAACGCCTGGTCTGGTGACCGAAATGAACACCTGCCTCGAGAAGTTCTTTCATACTTACATTTGCCATCTAATCCTCCTTTTCTGGGGCTCTCCTGCCCCTGCCTCGGTTTTTCTCCCTCCACCTGGATCATCTGGCCCCCTGGGGGCACCGGGCTTTATTCCGGGTGTGCGGAGTTATGGCTCCAACGGAGCCACTAAATTCCCAATGTCTTGAGAAATAAACCCTAACCTGTTATAATATTAAAAAGCTTTGAAGGCTACTTAATGACGGGAGTGGTAAATCTCAAGACAAATTATTTTTATTACCATCGTTCGGGCTCATAAGCAAGGAAAATTCCATCTGTTAAAAGAATTTCTTTTGTCTTCAGAAAGCCATGACCCACACAGGCATCCAATCTTGCTTGAGAAGAATTGGCCAACCAACCCAATGTTTTTTGAGTATGTTCAGGTGTGTGAGAAAGGCTAAGGCAAACAACTTTGAGAGATTTTTTGCTAGGCTGGTGGATTATATAAGCTCCCAAAAAATGGGCTAGAGCGAGGCACAAAATTCCCATGGAATACGGAAATAGTACGGATAGGTTGCTCAGGTTGAGGGAAAAACTTGATAGGGAAGAGGACCTGAAGCTGTCAGAGTTTGCCTGTAAAAGTCGAAACGCTCTCAGAAAAAAGATGGAAGAGAGTATCCAACAAGGCCACAGACAGCAATTCTCAATTGACACAGATCGTATCTTGCATTCTTTGGCGTATTCTCGATATATTGATAAAACTCAAGTATTTTACCTGATCAAAAACGACCACATCACGCACCGAGTTCTCCACGTACAGCTGGTCTCAAAGATTGCTAGAACCATCGGAAGGCTTCTTCGGCTAAATGAAGATTTGATTGAGGCGATAGCCCTAGGCCATGATATAGGTCATACGCCTTTCGGTCATGACGGTGAGAAGTTCCTTTCAGAGCTGTGTGAGGCCCACCACCTAGGACCATTCTTGCATAACATCCAGAGTGTGCGCTTTCTTCAGGACATAGAAAGGAAGGGAAAGGGATGGAATCTGACTTTACAGGTGTTGGACGGAATTTTCTGTCACAATGGGGAGATACACCTGAAGGCATTAAGTCCTGACCCTCGTAAGGATTTCGAACAATTGCAATCGGAAATTGCGGCCGAGAAAGCTGATCCCACCATTGATATATGGCCTATGACCTTAGAGGGCTGCGTGGTAAGAATGGCAGACACCATTAGCTATGTTGGGAGGGATATAGAGGATGCCATTCGGCTAGGACTGATTCGACGGGAAGATATTCCAAAGCGCTGCAAGGAGGTTTTGGGAGACAAAAATGGTACCATAGTTTATAGACTAGTGGAAGACCTGGTGGGTAACAGCCTGCACAAGCCGTATATAAGCTTCAGTGAAGAGGTAGCGGAGGCATTGAGGGAATTGAAGGATTTCAATCAAAAGAGGATCTATTCCTGTGGCAAGGTAAAAGAACAAACACCTAAGGTTAAATTAATGTTTGAGCTGCTTTTTGAAAAATTCCTCCAAGATTTAGAAGAAGGGAATGAAGAATCAGACATTTTTACGGGCTTCTTGGATGGGATGGCACAGGAGTACAGAGACAAGACACCACCAGCAGGGATAGTGAGGGATTTTATAGCGGGGATGACGGATGAGTATTTTCTTAGCCAGTGCAGGAAGCACCTTGTTCCCGAGATAAGGACAGCCAGGTTCGTATAGTTAACGCCTATCGAGAAATACCGCCTTCCTTTGCTCTGGTTCCCGCGATAGGGGAGGGACGCTTGAGTCTGTGAACCAGTTAATGAAGGATGATAAGGATGCGTCTTAGACGGATTTTTGTATAAAAGCTGTTGACAAAATACAACTTAGTAAGTATGGGTAAAGAAGTTTTTTGCCAAGAGGCGCAGTTCTCAACCCTTTCAAAGCTTTCATTCCCATTTACGGAGGCCCCGATATATGGCTCAGCTTCCTGATGTCAAAGAAGGCGAGACTCTCCTTAGACTCGAAGATATCCACATGTATTTTGGAAAGGTCGCAGCCCTTAACGGCGTAAGCCTGGAGGTGAAAAAGGGCGAGATCCACTCTATTATAGGGCCCAATGGAGCGGGTAAAACCGTAATGATGAATTGTATTAATGGGCTTTATCGGCCGCAAAAGGGAAGCATCTATTACAAGGGCCAAAAAATCAACCACTTGAAGCCATATCAAAGGGCACAACTGGGTATTTCCAGGACATTTCAAAAGATCGAATTATTTGGCGGCATGTCCGTATTGGACAATATCCGTCTGGGCCGGCATATTCACCTCAAATCGGGTATCATTAGTGGTTCAATATATGTGGGAAAGACCAAGCAGGAGGAGCTGGAAGCAAGAAAATTCATAGAAGAAGAGATAATTGACCTCCTTGAGATAGAGAGTATTCGAGACAAAACAGTGCACATGCTCCCTTATGGGTTACAGAAACGCGTGGAGTTGGGCCGGGCTTTGGCGTTGAATCCCGAGCTTCTCCTCCTTGACGAGCCTTTGGCAGGCCTCAACCTCGAGGAAGTGGAGGATATGGCCCGATTCATTTTGGACCTCAACGAAGAAGAGAGATGGAAAGTCACCTGCATCTTGGTTGAACATGACATGGGTGTTGTGATGGATATTTCCCACCGGGTTTTTGTGCTCAATTTCGGTAACCCAGTGACAGATGGTCCCCCAGATGAAGTTCAAAAGAACCCTGATGTGATTAGTGCGTACCTAGGAACAGAGGATCTATACGCCACAAGGAGGTAAGCTATCACATGGCCGGAGCCCAGATAGAAATTACTAAGGACCTGACCATCCCAAAACTTTTCCATACCCAATGTAGGAAATACGGAAAGAATAAAGTTGCCATGAGGGAAAAGGAGTTTGGGATATGGCGGCCTTACACGTGGCAGGACTATTACGATAATGTGAAATATCTTTGCTTAGGTATGGTCAGCCTTGGGCTCAAACGCGGGGACAAAGTGGCCATGATAGGGGATAATAGACCCGAGGGACTATGGGCGGAAATGGCAGCGTTGTGCGCAGGCGGAGTTGCGGTATGGCTTTTTCAAGACTGCATGATCGATGAGGTAAAATACATTGTTGATCACTCCGATGCCAAATTTTTCGTGGGTGAGACTCAGGAAGAGGTGGACAAGGCATTGGCCATCAAAGACGAATGCCCCCATTTGCAATGGGTGATATGGGACGATCCCAAGGGGATGAGAAACTACCACCAGGACTTCCTGATGAGCATCCCCGAAGTACAGAAAAGAGGAAGAGAACTGGAAAAGGAACAGCCTGACCTTTTTGAGAAGATGATAGAAGAGGGTCATGGCGATGATAT
>DQZA01000044.1 GCA_011042035.1 Desulfobacteraceae bacterium | reverse complement strand
TCCCGGAACATCCTCTCCAGAGGATAGTCCTTCGTATATCCATACCCTCCCAGAACCTGTACCATGTCAGTGGTAATTTTCATTGCTGCGTCACTGCAGAAACATTTTGCCATAGAAGATAGTTCAGGACTTGGATTTCCTGTGTCAAACGATAGGGCCGCTCTTTCAATCAAACCCCGACCTGCCTCAATCAGCATTTTAGCATCAGCCAACATGAAAAGCACTGCCTGGTGCTCCACCAGGGCCTTGCCGAACGCTCTTCGTTCCTTTGCATATTGGGTGGCGTAGCTGAGCGCTCCCTCTGCTATTCCAAGGGCCAATCCAGCCACCGCAGGCCGAGACATGTTGAAATCAGCCATGGCTAAGTCAAAACCGTCCCCGGGCTCACCCAAGAGGTTTTCAACTGGGACCCTTACCTCATCCAAAATAACCTCAGCGGTGTTACTCCCCCGAAAACCGCATTTTTCTTCTATCTTCCCTATGCTCAAACCATCTGACTCCCGGTCCACCACAAAGAAGGTGAGTTCATTGTCCCGGGTCTTTGCAAGCACGCAGTAGAGCCTGGCCACAGCACCGTTCGTTGCGAAGGTCTTTCTTCCGTTCACAATGTAATAGGGCCCTGACTTTTCTGCCTTGCAGGAGATACTCTTTACGTCCGATCCTGCACCCGGTTCGGTTACCAGATATCCAATTAGTTCCCGGGCCTGAGAAATTCTCGGCAGTAGTCTCTGTTTCTGAGAATCGTTCCCAGCATGTAGGATCGGGAAGCTTCCTACTGCCTGTATTATCAGCAGTAATGCTGATGAAGCACATGCCTTTGCAATCTCTTCAGTACACAAGCAAAGCGTATAGCAAGGATTTTCAGGCCAACCGCCGTACTGAGCCGGGAGCATGATTTGGAGCAGTCCTAGATCCCAAAAAAGATCCACCACGTCCCAATTAAACCGCCCTTCCCGGTCTGTCTCGGCAGCAACTGGCGCTATATGTTCTTCCACCGCGCGGTGCACTGTGCTCAAAAGGATCTTTTGCTCTTCAGTAAACTCCATCCCTGTCCCCTCGCCTTGCTGTTATCTTGGTTAATTGATCTATCCCTACTTCTGCTTTTCTTTGACATGGGGGAATATTTTGTCCTGTACATCTTGACACTAAATTTTTAGCAGAATAGCCTATAGACTATAACTAATGGCATGTTAAAATCAATTTATCTTTCTATCTCTTGGTGAAACGTTGATTCCCATGGCAGGAATCAAATTCTGTCGAACCCTGTTGGAGGCTCGGGGAAATGAGTGCTATTCGAGGTGGCGGCATGCAGGTAGGTGAGACCTTGAGACAACTGGCCCTTGCTCGCGCAAATGATTTGCTCGTAAAGGACGTAAGGATAGGGCTAAGGTACACAGGTGTGATGCTGGAAAATGGCTCAACAGGCGTTGCCTACAATTTTTCGAGGAGGGTTACAAAAGGTTGCTCTGTCTTGGATTCCATGCTCCCCCTTGCCGGCAAAAAGGCACGGGAATTGATCACCTTGATTGACACTGGCCATGAGATTGAGTCGTCTGTTGCAATAGCCGCGGCAAACGCGTTATTCAACACCCCAGATCGGAAATATTTGGATGGAGATATCCTGCGACACCTAACCCTTCGACCAGATGATACTGTAACAGTGGTGGGGTACTTTGCGCCACTGGTGCCCGCCATAAGGGCCAACTGCAGCGACATTAAAATATTTGACGAAGTATCAAGACCCGGAGGTGAAATTCTACCGGCAGATGAGGCGGTCAAGTGGCTTCCAAAATCGCAAGTGGCACTGATAACTGCAACCGCCATAATAAATGGGACCATCGACTCCCTGCTGGAGGCCTCCAGGGCATGCAGGGAGGTTGTGGTGCTTGGTCCTTCTACACCTATGGCGCCTGAGGCCTTCAAGGGCACACCTGTCACACTGCTTTCTGGTATTGTGGTACATGATGGCAATGAGATTCTCCGCCGCATAAGCGAAGGAGGGGGAACCCGGCAATTCAGGGCATGCAGCAAAAAGGTTAACCTCCAACTATAAACAGCAGGAATAAGAAAGTTGATAAGTCCAAAAAACATAGTTCAAATCATAGGAGAAGATATATTTCGGTGGTTGGTGCATCAGTTTGACAAGGGCACTGCCTTGAAGGATGTGCCCGATGAGATCCTGGAGAGGATGGCTTCTGTGGGACTGCCTCAAGGGGTTTATGGGTCTGACCACAATTCCCTTACGTGTATAGCGTTGCTAACCTTTGCTTACAAGCTAGCCGGAAAAGAGCAGAGCCCTAAGTTTGCCGAAAAGGATATGGTTTTGCTAAAAGTCTTGGCCAAGAATGAACTGGCGCGGCGCAAGGGCAAGAAAAGGCTTGCTAACCCTTACTGGGATCATCCCTTATACGAACTGATCGTGGGGGAGGTGGGAGATAGGATTCGCCTTGGCCCTGTAACAGCTCTTGATAGATGATAGAACAGCGGAAATGGATCTGTTTTGACAAAGCACAATACCTCTGCTAGGGTGAAGGCGTTTGATAATCTTTACAGGATATGGTGATGGCAGAATTTGAACTACTAGGCAAAAAAAATAGGGAGCGGTACCTAAGAATCGTTACTCCTGTAGGGAATTTGTTTGCACGCATTGGGGTTCACCCGAATGTCCTATCAGTCATGGGCTTAATACTTAGTATCGTGGCAGGCCTTTTTTATGCTATGGGGTATTTTTTTGGGGCGGGATGTGTAGTGATATTGGCCGGAACCTGTGATGTATTAGACGGGCTGTTGGCTCGGCAGACGGGAAAGGCATCCAGGTTTGGTGCCTTCTTCGATAGTACCCTGGACAGGTTCGGAGAGGTTTTTATCTTTATGGGACTTGCCTGGTACTTCTCCGGTGGAGGCATATTTTTCGGACAAGTACTTAATCCGTCATCCCACGCGCAAAGTCCATTGGCCGTGGTTTTGATAATTTTGTGTATTGCTGGTTCATTTATGGTCAGCTATACCCGGGCTCGTGCAGAGGCTCTTGGCGTGGACTGTAAGGTAGGGTTGATGCAAAGGCCGGAAAGGATAACGTTGCTCATCATAGGTTCTTTACTGGGCGGTATACCCGTGGTAGGGATAGCCATAATAAAAGTTACCTTGGTCGTACTGGCGGTCTTGACAAATATAACCGCCCTTCAAAGAATGGCCTTTGTCAAGAAGGCCTTGCTGCGGAAGACGGAATCCCCATGAAGCAAGAACTTGTTTGCCCCCACTGCGGAAAGGTAGTGGAAAGGTACAAAAACCCCTTTCCCACGGTGGACATCATAATTAAAATGGGCGAAGAAGGGATCATCTTGATTAAGAGGAGAAATCCCCCCCTTGGCTGGGCCCTTCCAGGCGGCTTTGTAGATTATGGCGAGAGCCTAGAGGCAGCTGCTAAGAGAGAGGCCAAGGAGGAGACCTCATTGGTCGTCGAGCTACTTTATCAACTGGGTGCATATTCAGACCCCGGTAGAGACCCGCGCTTTCATACTATTACAGTGGTATTTGTCGCCAAACCAGTGGAAGGGCAGCCAAAGGCCGCTGATGACGCCAAGGAAATAGGCATATTTACCCGCCACACCCTGCCCGAAAACACCGCCTTTGACCATGCCCAGATCCTGAAAGACTACTTTGAAAGATGTCAAAGAAAAGGATAAGGGCAATTCCATTAATAGCCCTTTTTGTTTTACTGACGTTAGCTATCATTTCCTTGGGCCTTTTCACATTTCTCCACTACCAACCGGTCCAGCAAATCGTACTGCGGCAGATCCTCAAGTCCTATAATCTCAGTGAATTTCGGATTTCCTTTTCAAAGGCAAGAATAACCTTGTGGAACCCAGTGACAGTAGTGGCCAATGAGATAAAAGTTGAGTACGGCGACAACACTGCTCGTGCATCAATTGATGAAATAACAGCCGTGTTCAAGCCCTCGAGCCTTTTTCGTGGTCCTCGAATGCCAGAGGCACTAAATATCATAGGACCTGATGTGTGGTTCAGATCCTCAAGGTCAGGGGAAACTCGCATCAAGAAAGCAGTGGGTGAAATGGCAGGGTTGCTAGCTGGAGCAAGCAGGATAAAAAATCTATCTATTCGAAAAGGCACCATATCATGGGATGACCGAGGTATTAATTTGTCAGGGCTTGAATTTTTATTGAGCAGACTGGGAGGAGGACCTTCTTTTAGAATTTCTGCAAAAGGAAATCTGAGCATTGGAGGCAAGGCCTGTTTAATCAGGGTTAAGGGAAGGCTTGATTCCCAGAGCCATAATGCATTGTCCTTTGCTGATCTGGAATTGGACGGCCTATCCATTCCGGTTTCGTGGCTTCCAGGAAGCCATGATGTGGTGCCCAAGGGTGGCGAGGCCAACGTGAAGGCGCGGTTGACACTCAAGAAAGATGAACTCCACACAAATGTATCCATTGCCAGTAAGAATCTCGAATTTTGCCTCAGGTCTTCTTTGACGCAGAAGACATATAATTTCCCTTCCCTATCATTGATTTTTTCGAGCACTTATAAGGATGGTTCCTTTGTGGTACCTGAATTCACCTTGAATGGATCTGGAATAAGTCTTAGTGGCTCCTTTTCGACAAACTTTAATGTCCCTTCCAAGGCGCTGAAATTGAAAATAACCACGCCGTTTCTTCCTTACGTGGAATTTAGAAGAATATTCCCTGATCCTTTGGTTGGACCTTGGATAACAAAGAAGCTTTTTCCGGTATTATCGGACGGCAAGGTCAAAGTGGAGAAATTTTGCGTCGAAGGGACCACAGATCAGCTCCAGGCTCTCAACGTACCTGCCAACCGATCTTGTCTGTCGCTTAGGGTTGTTTGGAAGGATTTGAGTGCCCTCCAAGATGAGAAGCCTTTTTCATTCAGAGGAAGTTCGGGAAGGCTTTGCATCTCCAACGGAAGGCTCATCGTTTCAGGGGTAAAGGGGAGCTATGGCAGCTCCCATGTCACCACGGGCAGCATGGAAATCCCTGACCTCTATGCAAGCAAAGTGGAGGCCCGGATCAAAGTTGAAGGAAAGTTGGCACTGGCAGAACTTCCCGAACTTTTTTCTTCGCAGTTCGTTTCAGAAAGGGTCTCATACATATTGAAGGATGTGAAAGAATTATCAGGTGCATCAAGTGTTCGATTAGGCGGAAGGCTTGTTGGTGGTTCAAGTTTTGTTTTTGAGTGGGGTGGTTTAAAAAGTGAGGTTTGTGAGCTCAACTATGGTTCTATTCCCATAACAATAAGAGATGCAGAGGTACTATACAGGCAGGGTTTGGGTTACAGGTTCAAAGGTACGGTTGAGGGTGCTGACAGCGAATTGGGAATTGTGGGTAGGGCTAATGATAACTTGTCGGATGTGAGCCTGGCAGCCCAAGGTAAGGGTGATCTAGGGGCTCTCAATGGAGCTTTGTTCCATTTAGGATACGTGGATATTCATAGTTCGGGGCCAAGTTCTTTGTCTTTTTCATTGGAGAGAACTCCGCATAAGGTTTCGCTCCAGGGATGGGTAAATCTGGGGGGCGTAATGTTTCGGGCTGGGCCTGTTAGCGTACATGGACGTGAGGGGGACAAACTTTTTGTGAGCATTTCAAAGCCAAAAGATGGATATATCAATTTGCAGGACATTATTTGGCTTCAGGATAAAGGTTTCATCCAAGGATCAGCTCAGTATGACGTAAAAGGCGGGGTCATGAAGGCTACTGTTTTCGCCAAGCAGGCCTCTGTCAATGATCTGCAACTTTCCCGCCGCAAGGCAGTCTATCATATTTCAAGTGGTTTTGACTGTAATTTGAAGGCAGAGATTAAAAACTGGGAAATTCGGAAGTTTTTGCTGTTTGGAAGTTTCAATGCCTATGGGCTGACCGTGCGTAAAGGAAGAACAATTACCCCATTTAGGAATTGTCCTGTTGGTATTACATTCAATGGAAAGGAGATAAGTCTCAATTGCATGAGGGTAGAGGTAGCGGGGCTGCCCGTCTTTATTTCAGGTCGACTCAAGGGGTGGGATAGAATTACGGGTAACGTAGAGATGGGGCTCCCGGAGCTGGATCTTCGCCCAATAATAGTCAAAAATATGAAGGTGTGGAAGGCCCCGAAGACAGGGCCGGTGGGAATACTCCCTGGGGGATCAAATATACGCTTCACTGTCAATGTCTCTCGCACCAGCTTTGGTTCTATGGAAGTAGGCCGACTAGAAGCCTCAGGTGTTGTGAAGCGGGATACTGTTCATTTGGAAAAATGCACACTATCCTCTCCCCACATTAAGATATCTGCGGTTGGCTACCTTAAGAAAGAAGACAAAAGGGGATACTATCTTAGCTCTTATGTTAAAGTGAACCAAGTGCCTGTGCAAGATTTCATTCACGAGCTCGATGAAGGGGTGCCTTTTTTGGAGGGTACCCTCAACATGGAAGCCCTTTTCACCTCACAGGGGAAAAATCTGGGAGATTTTATTCGACGTCTTAATGGTGAAGCCAATTTTGAAATAAAAAAGGGAAAGATCTTCAAATCTACCGTTCTTATTAAGGTGCTGGATTTTTTGAGCGTTCAAAAAATATTTGCCAAAAAACCTCCCAATCTTTCTAAAGGGGGGCTTTATTTCAAGGAAATAAAGGGCAGCATAGAAATAAAGGATGGAATTGCTACATCAGAGCAAGTTGTCATGTCAAGCCCGGTATTGAATGCTGTAGCCCGTGGCAAGTTGGATCTTAACACTAAGAAAATAAAGGTCGATCTTGGTGCGCAGCCATTTGTTACCATTGACTCAATTCTTAGTAAGATCCCCCTAGTGGGCTATATACTAACAGGGAAAGACAGGGCCTTGTTGGTTTATTATTTTAAAGTGAGAGGGTCCTGGAGCGACCCAGATGTTGAGTATGTACCATTCAAAAACATGGGGAAGAGCACACTTCTTTTCTTGAGAAGAGCATTTCTTACCCCTGTCCGGCTGTTTAAGAACATAAGGAGGATGATAGAAAAGCTTTCAAGGATGGGAAAGCCTATTCCCGCGACCGAGCTGGATAGCCCTTTACACTAGAGATGTCTCATATCCTTGGAACTTTTCTTTGCGACCGGATCTATTTGACTTTTTTGTCAATTCTGTATAGTCAAAGCATACCGTAATCTTAAAAAAAGAGGCAAACATGACCAAGGTTGATCTTGTTGAAATATTCAAAAAGAGAACCAGGCACCCTTATAGGCCAAGAGCCTCGGATATAATCGAAAAGCTCTTTCCCGAGTTCGACTATTTTGACACTCCGAGCGGTTCCTTGGTAGCTGGCGTAGCCAACTTCATGGAGAAGGACCTATATGTCATAGCGCAGCAAAAACCCAAGCCTGAGGACTTCAAGACCAAGGGAGATCTTGCAGTTTTAAACCGCGGGATGCTCACCTCTGATGATCATTCCTTTATTCTGTCAATGCTGAAAAAGGCACGGGCAATGAATCAAGACAGCACTTATATTTTTTCTATTATCGACACTTACGGTGCTGACATTTCCATGTATTCGGCGCAGAGATTCCAGGCCTTTTTCATCTCACACCTGATCAGGGAATTTCTTACCATACCGCTGAGAACCATATCGCTAATACTTGGGGAAGGTGGCAGTGGGGGAGCCCTGGCAATACAGGTAACAGATATTAGGGCCCAGATGGAAGACGCCCTTTATGCCACGGCGCCCCCTGAAAGTATGGCATCCATTATTTTTCGAGACCCAAGCCGGATAGATGATGCCCTCTCCATACTTAAGCCCACAGCAAGGGAGCTTCGAGCATTAGGGGTGATAGATAGGGTAGTGTCCTCGCCTGAAGATGTTACCGATTGCCAAGGCATGGCGGAAAACGTGAAGAATTTTTTGAACAGAGCCATAAAAGACCTGTCTCGGTCTCGTATCAAGCGCTTGATAAAGAAGAGGGAAACAAGGGCAAAACAATACGGCATATACAAGAAGAGTGGACCACTTCATGATCTCAAACGCTACATTGAAAAGCCTTGGAAAAAGGCCTTTAGAAAACCTCCTCCAGATATCAAGATAGTAGACCACAGTAGTCTCACAGAGGTGGCAGACCACTACGGCGACATTCGCCCCGAAGAGGAGGGTGTAGAGTATGTCGAATGCGGTATGACATCCGGAGGAAAACGAAGGGGTGGGTGCGGCAAGCTCATTCCCCTAAAACGTTTTCTTGAAAACCACAATGTTTGCCCTGAATGCGGGTTTTCATACACCTTAGATGCCTCTGGCTGGATAGATTGCCTCACAGATCCGGGCAGTTTCCACGAACTTCATAGAAACTTGACCGTGTTTCAGCTCCTGGATGAGGACTCCATTACGGATTATTATAGAGACTTTTTGGCCAGGCAGGAAGGACGATCCCAATTTAAGGAATCTCTGGTGGTTGGCAGTGCAAGGATTCACCACTTTAGGGTGGTAATAGCGGTGAGTGAGTTCTATTTTTGTGGCGGTTCCATGGGTGTTGTATTTGGGGAGAAGTTTCGCCGAGCCGTGGATTATGCCATTCAGGAAAACCTGCCTTTTGTTAGTCTGTGTTGCTCTGGCGGGGCGAGGCTGTATGAGGGCATATCGGCCTTGATGCAGATGGTAAAGACCACTGAATCAGTAAATCGGCTGAAACGCCATGGACTCCCCTATATTTCGATTCTAGCAGACCCCGCCACCGGGGGGGCCATAGCAAGTTACGCTGCACTGGGAGATATTGTGATTGCGGAGCCCAATGCCCTCGTGATTTTTGCAGGTCCCCGCGTAATGGCTGCAAGGGGTTTTGAGGTGGATGAAGAGCTGGTTAGGTCAGATTCCCTGTATCAGATATCCAAGGACATATATAGAAGCCTAAATTACTACCACAGGATCAGGGGCATACAGGAGGTCTGTGAGCGCAAGGACATGAAATATACTGTTGCCAAGTATCTAGACTTCTGCACCAAGATGGGATACGGGCCAAAGAAGAAAAAGAGAAAATCCGGAAAAAAATTGGTAACCTTCTAAAGATACTAAAGTCCGAGACGCTCCATGTCCTTTACCAGTTTTCGCACAGCCGAAGCCGAGTTTTCAAGCGCAGCTTTTTCCTCATCTGTCAGCTTGATCTGGATGATTTCCTCGATGCCTGCCGAGCCTAGCTTAACCGGTACCCCAACGAAAAGTCCATCAATACCATACTCGCCTTCAAGATATGCTGCACATGGAAGAATCTTTTTCTTGTCTTTCAGTATGGCTTCGGCCATTTCCACGGCGGCAGAAGCCGGGGCATAATAGGCGCTCCCGGTCTTGAGCAAACCAACGATTTCCGCCCCACCGTTTCTAGTTCTTTCCACAAGGGCGTCAATTCTTTCGGGTGAAAGTAGCTCGGTTATGGGAATACCTGCCACAGTGGAATACCTGGGCAGCGGGACCATGGTATCACCATGGCCGCCAAGAACAAAGGCATGGGTATTCTCAACGGATACATTCAACTCCATAGCAATAAATGCCCTAAAGCGGGCAGAGTCCAGTACCCCTGCCATGCCCATGACTCGATTCTTGGGAAATCCACTTGTCTTTAGCGCAACGTAGCACATGGCATCCAAGGGGTTACTAACAATGATCAATATGGAGTTAGGGGCTACGGAAGCCACTTCCCTTGTGACATCTCTTATAATACCCATGTTGGTGGACAGGAGGTCGTCCCTGCTCATTCCCGGCCGCCTCGGGACGCCAGCAGTAATTATCACAATGTCTGAATCCCTGGCCTGGGTATAGTCGTTGGTAACGCCCAGGATCTTTGAGTCGTGTTTCTCTATGGGTGCTGCTTCTGCCAAATCCAGGGCCTTCCCGGCAGGTACCCCTTCCAGGATGTCAATCAGGACAACATCCGCCAGTTCCTTCTCTGCCAATCTCATGGCCGCCGTAGCTCCGACATTTCCTGCGCCAACTACTGTAACCTTTTTATCCATCTTTAATGCCCCCTTCCATGTCTGCCATAATTTCTTCAGACCTTGTGATTTACCCCGTTAGAAAATCCCCGTGCGGAAGCATGGGGTCAAAGATATATATTTCCGCTTTTTCACACAGGGTTTACTACTAAAAGGCTGATCCTTCAGTGATGCGATCACGTGCGCGCAAGACACGCCACGATTATAAAAGAAACGTCCCTTCTGGTCAACGATGCCCGTGCAATTTCTCAAGTTCCTAATCTCTTTTTATCGGAGAAAAAAGCGCAATCCCGAATCCGGCCATAGCCACTGATCCTGTCATAAGAAAGAGATGTGCAAGTCCGATCTGTTGGGAAATCCATCCGGACACAACCGCCCCCGTTACGAAGCCGGTATCATAGACCGCAGTAAACAGTGACATCACCCCGGGCTTTTCCGTCATCCCACCATGATCTGCTGCTAGTGCATTGTGTGCAGGGAACAGAAATCCCATGGCAGAACCAAATAAAAGGGCAGGTGCAAAGGACAATTCTGTGCCCATGCTCCCTGGAAGGGTAAACAGTCCTGCAATGAGAAGGGGATAGCAAAGGCGCAGGAAACGTCTTTTTCCAAATCGATCGATCTTTCTGGCGAATCCCATTAGGAAAAATATGGCCACCGAGAAGGTTATGAGGAAGAATGGGCCGCTCAGCACCCCTTTTGATCTTGCCAGCAGGGCCACAAAGTTGAGCACTGTTGATTGACAATGGGCAAATATAAGGGTGGAAAGAAGTACCCAGGCAAGGGAGTGGTCCCTAATAATCTTGGTGTAATGTACGGGAGTTCGTACACCCTTGGATACAGGCAGGGAAATGTGCTTGGAAAACATGGCCATGAGAATCAAGGCGCAGGCCGCTGCTATACAGGCCACGGCATAAAGGCCTTCGAAGCCCTTCTTGCTGATGAGGATTTCGCCTAGTGGAGGACAAAGGGCTGCGGCTCCCATGAGGGCTGCCCCCACCACACCATAGGCCTGTGCCCTTTTTGTGGCAGGAAAGGCCTTGGCTATCAGTGAAAAGCTTCCCGCAATGAAGGCAGAGAAGCCTATTCCATGGACCGCGCGTGTAATCATAACAGAGATGTCTACGGCATGTTCAAAGATGTAACTGAAGGAAGCCACCAGTATCGCAGTTATTCCAAAAATGATGAGTCTAGGTTCGCCATGCCTGGCAGCAAGTTTTCCCATGAAAGGCCTAGAGAGGACTGTTACCGCAGAAAAGATTCCCACCACAAGCCCTATTAGGAAGTGCTGGCACCCCATTTGCGTGAGGGCTAGGGGGTAGAGATAAAAAAATGAGATATTTGAGAATATCAAGAAAAGGGTGAGGTTAATGAGGACGAAACGTTTATCCCATAAGGTGTCTCCTTGTCGCATTTTCTCGCTGCCATAAATGGGCTTATGGATCCGACACGCCGCCCCAAAACATAAGTTTAGAGGGTCCTTCCGCAATATGGACAGAATCTAAATGAGGATTCAATCTCTCTACCACAATATGGACACTTGGTGCCAGGCTTTTCTGCTGCGTAAAGGGTTTGGCCGGATTCATCTGAAATGGCCCCACAGCTCTGGCATTTCAGGAAGGGTCTCCCCCTTTTTACGGGGAAAAGGGGGATAAAAAAAAGGGAAAGATAGTGGTCCACCCTTCTTAGCCT
>DQZA01000041.1 GCA_011042035.1 Desulfobacteraceae bacterium | reverse complement strand
GGGCTTAGGACAAATTTGACGGGTCTGGTCCAAAGGATGCTGGGCGAGATGAATCACTGTTTGAATACCTTGAAGGAGAGGTTAGAGTCCTTGAAAGCTAGACTGAAGGATCCCAGGAGGAATATCCAGGAGCACTGGTTAAGGCTGGACGAGGTAATTGCAAGGCTAAACAATGGATTGAAGTGGAGACTTGAAAGGGAGAGAAAACGATTTGAGATTATCCGTCTTGGTATGTTGAAATCTGCACCACAGAGGCAGGTAGAGCTACAAGTGTCTGTGTTGGCCCAAAGGGTTCACTCAATGTGTCAAGCCATGGAAGGGATTTTACAGCGGAAAAGAGCGTCGGTGGAGAACTTGAGGCACAGGGTTGAGGATCTGAGTCCTCTATCCATTCTTGATAGGGGCTATAGCATAACTATGAAGCTTCCCAAGAGGGATATCATTCGGTCCCACGATGAGGTGGAGGTCAATGAGCAGGTGGGGATAATACTCGGGGCCGGTTCTCTCCTGTGCTCAGTTGAGAGCAGGAGTGAAGAAAAATTCCAGTGGATAAAGAGAAAAAATTGAGGCCACGGTGGGAGGAGGAGATGTGTGCGTTGACACTGGCCCGGTGAAACGGGTAGACTTGCACATGCAAAAGGACAAAGCCCTGGAGTGCAGGGTTTACACCGTAGAGACAAGGGGAGTGAAATGAGTGCTACCAAGTTTGAAGATGCCATGAGTAGGCTTGAACAGATTGTACAGTCCCTGGAAAGTGGTGAACTGTCGCTTGAAGAATCCATTAAGGTCTTTGAAGAAGGGATGAAGCTTGCAAAATTCTGTTCTCAAAAACTGGAAGAGGCGGAAAAAAAGGTCACCATGCTAGTGAAAGAAAGTGATGGCAAGTACACCCAAAGTCCTTTCGATGCCGGAGAAGAGGAAAATTTGCCTGGTTAGAAATTTTTGTTAAGAATATATTACGACTTACTCCACATGAACCTCAAAGAATATCTGTCACAGAAGAAAAAGGTTATTGATCTTGCACTGCAGAAATACCTGCCAGAACGGAAGGGTTTGGCCGCAGATCTAATAGAAGCAATGAGATACAGTCTCTTCGCCGGAGGAAAGAGGCTGAGACCAATATTGTGCATTGCATCGGCCGAGGCCGTGGGCGGCAATATGGAATCCGTGATGCCTGCTGCTTGCGCCCTTGAATTCATCCACACCTATTCCCTTATACACGATGACCTGCCCGTTATGGACGATGATGATCTGCGTCGCGGAATGCCCACCAACCACAAGGTCTTTGGAGAAGCAGTGGCACTTTTGGCAGGAGATGGTTTGCTTACCGAAGCGTTTCGCCTCATGTGTTCGAAGGATCTACTGGCCCATGTCCCAGCAGAGTCAGTAGTTAGGGTAGTGGAGGTTGTGGCAGAGGGAGCGGGCTGCACAGGAATGGTGGCAGGCCAAGTGGCGGATATACAGGCCGAGGGACAGCAGGCAACCAAGGATATGGTTGACTTTATCCACGAGCATAAGACAGCGGCTTTGATAACAGCATCCGTGGTTTCGGGAGCCGTCCTGGGGGGAGGAAATCCCAGGCAAATCGAAGCACTACGCACATACGGTAAGGGTATCGGTTTGGCCTTTCAAATATCAGATGACTTGCTGGATGTGGAGGGAGACACGAACTCAATGGGGAAAACCGTTGGTAGCGACGAACGGAAGGGTAAGGCAACATACCCTGCGGTCGTTGGCCTGGAAAGGTCCAAGGAAATCCAGAATGAACTTGTACAAAGGGCGGTCTCAGCAATAGAAGCCTTTGATCAAGAGGCAGACCCCCTCAGAGAAATAGCATACTACATTGTAAGAAGGAGAAAATGAGGAAGGACCAGGAATACCATTTGTTGGAGAGGATTGAGTCCCCTGCAGACCTCAAGGGCCTCAGTTTGAGTGAGCTTGAGAGTCTGTCCCAGGAAATACGGAGAAAAATTATTGAGACGGTCTCTTGTACAGGGGGACATCTGGCCCCCAGCCTGGGTGTGGTGGAACTCACCCTTGCCCTTCATTTTGTCTTTGATACACCCAAAGATAAGTTGATCTGGGATGTGGGGCATCAGGCCTATGCCCACAAGCTTCTAACGGGTAGAAGAGACAGGTTTCATACTCTCCGTCAGATGGGAGGGATAAGCGGTTTTCCCAAAAGAGAGGAGAGCCCTTATGATACCTTTGATACGGGGCACAGTAGCACTTCGATTTCTGTGGGATTGGGGATTTCTACGGCCAAAGCACTGAAAGGCGAGGACGCAAAGGTCATCGCTGTAATAGGCGATGGTTCCATGACGGCTGGAATGGCATTTGAGGGACTAAACCAGGCAGGAGAGACTGAAAAAGATCTCATAGTGGTGCTAAACGATAATGCCATGTCCATATCCCCCAATGTTGGCGCCTTTTCATCGTTTCTGAGCAGGAAGATGACAGGGCGCAGGTTTGTTACCTTCAAGAAAGAGATGGAGAATTTCTTTCGATCCCTTCCAGGTGTGGGGGAAAATATACTAAGCGTATTGCGCAGGAGTGAGGATTCTTTTATCACCTTTTTTACCCCAGGGATGCTGTTTGAGGCTTTCAAGTTCAAGTACATAGGCCCAATAAACGGCCATAGACTGGATCAGCTCATTAATACTTTCGAGAATATTAAGCATCTAAGAGGCCCGGTGCTGGTCCATGTTCTCACTGTCAAGGGCAAAGGATATGAGCCTGCGGAAAAGGATCCAACCCACTACCATGGAGTGGGGTGTTTCGAGGTTGCCACTGGTTGCCCCCAAAAGGAAACGGAAAAGACGATTCCAACCTATACCGAGGTCTTCGGGCAAACCATGGTTGAACTTGGCAACCTGAATGATAAGCTGTTCGCCATTACTGCAGCCATGCCCGAGGGAACGGGTCTGGTGCCTTTTTCCGAGGCATTTCCAGATAGGTTTCTTGACGTGGGCATAGCTGAGCAACATGCTGTTACCTTTGCCGCTGGTCTTGCTGTAGAGGGCTTCAGGCCGGTAGTGGCCATTTATTCCACATTTCTGCAGAGGGCCTATGATCAGATAATACATGATGTTTGTCTTCCTAATCTGCCCGTGGTTTTTGCCATTGATAGGGGAGGCCTCGTGGGAGAAGATGGGCCCACACATCATGGTCATTTTGATATCAGCTACCTCCGCACACTGCCAAACATGACCTTGATGGCGCCAAAAGACGAAAATGAGTTACGTCATATGCTTTATACAGCACTGCAACACAATGGGCCTGTGGCAATAAGATACCCAAGGGGAACGGCCTTGGGAGTGGCCATGGACAATGATTATCAGTTGTTACCGATAGGGAAGTGGGAAATTCTTGAAGAAGGCCACGATATGGCCATAATTGCTCTGGGCAGCATGGTAGCACCGGCTTTGGAGGCGGCTGATAAACTAAAGGAGCAAGGCCTCAGTGCCACCGTAATAAACTGCCGGTTTGTCAAGCCACTGGACAGTGGCCTATGGGAACTGGCGACCAGAGTAAAAAAGATCGTGGTTGCAGAGGAAAATGTCCTTTCAGGGGGTCTCGGTAGTGTAGTATTAGAAAGAATCAATGACCAGGGTATTGAGGGAGTAAGGGTCAAAAGGGTTGGGCTTCCGGAGAAGTTTGTTGAGCATGGACCCGTTTCTGCGCTTCGACAGAAATACGGGCTTGACGCCGAGGGTATTTACAAGAGTGCAATGGAATTGGTTTCCTAATGGAACTAAGAAAGGTGAGACTTGATCAGCTCTTGGTCCAGAAGGGCATTGCAGATTCCCGTTCTAAGGCCAGGGCCATGATAATGGCCGGGGTGGTCCAGGTAGATGGCAGGGTGATTGACAAACCCGGCCGGGAGGTAAGTGGCTCGGCCAAAGTTGGTATCCAGGAAAAGTATCCACCCTATGTGAGCCGTGGAGGCGTGAAACTTGAGGCAGGGATCAAGGCCTTTGGTATTAACCTAAAAGGCCTCAGGCTTTTGGACGTGGGAGCCTCAACAGGTGGATTCACGGATTGCCTGCTAAAACATGGCGCCTCTCAAGTGATAGCTATAGATGTTGGCTACGGCCAGCTTGATTGGTCACTGCGAAATGATCCAAGGGTAATCTTATTGGAGCGCACCAACATCCGGCATGTTCAAAAGGAAGCCCTGCCTTTTTTGCCTGATGGAGCCACCATCGATGTATCCTTTATATCTCTGCGCCTTGTTATTCCCAAGGTAACTGAGTTGCTTGCACCCAGGAGCTTTATTATCGCCCTGATTAAGCCACAGTTCGAAGCGGGGCGTGAGTTGGTTGGAAAGGGAGGGGTTGTTCGTGACCATGCGCTGCGCGAGAAGTTGGTAAAGGAAATCCAGGCTTTTTCAGAAGATGTTGGGTGGCGCAACGCCGGATATATCCCCTCCCCCATACTTGGTCCAAAAGGAAATCAGGAATATCTCCTTTATTTGACTCGTCCCTAGCCTGGCTTACTGGAATTTTCTCTTTGAAGCCTTGAGAGGATTTATCTTTCCATTTCCCTTTTGGGTGCCTTCCTTGAGATGGGTGGCCATCTGGCATTTACCTAACCGCCATTTGGCTGCGGGATCAGGATAGACCAGACAAAACTTACCGGCCGGAAATTCTCCTATCCTTTGGCATCCCTCACACTGCTCTACAATGGGATGGCAGGAGCCACCATTGAATTGGCAGCCTTTTTTGGTCATGAAAAAACACTCGTGACCCTCTTTTACGATTGTACAAACCATGGCTATCACATCCTTTCTTAAGATTTCACCGCCCTTTTTAGGGGCGAAATTAAGGGCGGGGCCAAGCTGCCCCGCCCTTGGGGAACAAAATTAGTCAAATTTTTTAAACTTGTTTTTATGCCTGACTCTATGGAAATTGTCAAGAAAAATATGTACCAAAAAAGGTTTGTCAAGCGTTACTGGATTATTTTATAGATCGAATTTCAGGCCTAACTCTCTCAATTGGGCCTCACTCACTTCAGAAGGCGCATCGGTAAGGAGACATGTGGCGCTAGTGGTCTTTGGAAAGGCTATTACCTCGCGAATGGATCGGGTACCCGTCATAATGGCCACGAGGCGGTCGAAGCCAATGGCCATGCCACCGTGGGGAGGAGCACCGTATCGCAGTGCCTCGAGAAAAAACCCAAATTTTCTCTCTGCCTCTTGAGGCGATATTCCAAGAACCGAGAACATTTTTTTTTGCATGTCAAGGACGTGAATCCTGATACTTCCTCCGCCTATTTCTGCTCCATTGAGAACTAGGTCGTATGCCCTTGCCCGCACCTCCTCAGGCGAACTATCCAGCAAAGATATATCTTCTTCCATAGGGGAAGTGAAGGGATGGTGCACTGCCTCAAAACGCCCCTCCTCCTCATTGTACTCAAGGAGCGGGAATTCAGTTATCCACAGAAAAGAAAACAGGTTTTGATCAATGAGGTCTAGTTTCCTGGCAATCAACAATCTAATTTCTCCCAGAATAGCGCAGGCCCTTTCCGGTTGATCTGCCAGCAATATCACCAAATCGCCCTCTTCAATTCCCAAAGCGGTGTTGATCTCCTCCCTGAGGGGTTCAGAAAAGAATTTTTCTAGCGAGGATTTCCAGCCCTGATTTTGCATCTTTATGAACAGGAGCCCCTTTGCACCGCGGTCAACTGCCACTTGTGCCAGTTCATCCAGGCCCTTTCTTGAAAAGGCCGATGCGGCGGCCTTGGCATTTATTGCCTTTACGGCGCCTCCGCCTTTCACTACAGACTTGAACACCTTAAAATCGGACCTTGCGCAGACATCGGAAATATCCACTATTTCGAGACCAAATCTCGTATCAGGTCTATCGGTGCCGAACCTGTCCGTGGCCTGCTTGTAGGTCAACCGCGGGAAAGGGACATTCAATTCATGCCCCAGGACCTGACCGAAAATGTGGGCCATCATCTCCTCGTGTAAGCATATTACATCTTCTTCGCTGACAAAGGACATCTCCAGGTCCACCTGGGTAAACTCGGGCTGGCGGTCTGCCCGCAGATCTTCATCCCTGAAGCATCTTACAATCTGATAGTATTTTTCAAAACCTCCTATCATTAGGAGTTGTTTAAATAATTGGGGAGATTGGGGCAGGGCATAAAACTTTCCCTTGTTAACGCGGCTTGGCACCAAATAGTCTCTGGCCCCTTCGGGTGTGCTCTTTGTGAGAAAGGGGGTTTCCACTTCAATGAAGCCTTTGCCATTCAAAAAGCTTCGCACTGAAGCGGCTATCCTGTGTCTTGTTTGAAACAATTGGAAGACCTCGGGACGCCTTAGCTCCAGGTATCTGTATTTCAACCTGAGGGTCTCGGAGCCGTCCACTGCTCCATCCACCTGAAACGGGGGAGGGTCTGTCCTGTTTAAGATCTTGATCTCTTTGGCCTTAAGTTCTATGGCCCCGGTGGGCAAGTCTGGATTCTCTTGACCCTCTAGGCGGGAAGTAACTTCCCCTTTTACTGCCAGGACCCATTCATTGCGCAATGCCCGTGCCTTCTTGTGACATTCGGGTGCAATTTGAGGGTCAAAGACAACTTGAGTTATTCCGGTTCTGTCCCGCAAGTCAACAAAGATCAAATTGCCAAGATCCCTCCTGGTGTTTACCCAGCCCATGAGTACTGCCTGTTTCCCCACATGCTCAGCTCTCAAGGCCCCGCAATCATGGGTTCTTTTCCATTGTCCTAACAGCTCGATGTTACCTTGCATTATAAGCGTTTTCTCCCATAATTTTTGATACCAATGCCTCTAAAATGTTATCCAAGGGGACCTCTTTTTGTTCCTTTGTTTCCATGTCCCTGATTATGGCCATACCTGTTTCAATCTCCCTTTCACCAACAATAAGGGCCCTTTTGCAACCGAGCCGGTCTGCCCTTTTCATTTGTGCCTTAAGACTCTTGGGGGCATATTCCTGTTCAATCCAGAACCCCCTTTTTCTCAATTCCTGGGCCCACGTGAAACTCATCTTTTCTGCCTGGCTGCCAAGGGCCGCCACAAATAAATCGGGGCGAGCAGCCTTTCGGCCTTGGCGCTCCATCAGAAGTGCCATTACGCGCTCCATGCCAATGGCAAATCCTATACCGGGGAGGTCAGGACCTCCAATTTGCTCCACCAATCCATCATAGCGGCCGCCACCAACCACGGCATTTTGTGCCCCGAGTTGCTCGGTCTGTATCTCGAACGTGGTGCGTGTATAATAGTCAAGCCCCCTCACTAACCGGGGGTCCAAAACGACTTCCATTTTTATATATTGTATGTATTCGCGGAGTAGAGAGAAGTGGTCTCTGCATTCTTCACAAAGGTGCTCTGAGATCACGGGGGCTTCCTGCACAATGGCCTTGCATCCTTCTACCTTGCAATCAAATACCCGAAGTGGATTAGTTTCCGCTCTTCTCTTACAGTCAGCACAAAGGGACTCGGACCTATCCACTAAATACTCCTTCAGTTTTTGCCGAAATCCTGGCCTGCACTTTGGGCATCCTATGGAATTGAGATGAAGGGTGAGATTGCGAAGTTCAAAGGCATCCAGAAGAGACACTGCAAGGTATATGATTTCTGCATCACTCTTCGGGCCCCTATCTCCAAATAGCTCGGCATTTATTTGATGAAACTGGCGAAAACGGCCTTTCTGCGGTCTTTCATGGCGAAACATGGGTCCGATGCAGAACAATTTCTGTACACCGCCCTGCTGATAGAGCCTGTTCTGTATCAAGGCCCTTGCTACGGACGCAGTGGCCTCGGGCCGGAGGGTGAGGCCCCGGCCCTTGCTGTCGGTAAGGGTGTACATCTCCTTTGATACAATATCAGTATCCGTGCCAATGGTCCTGGCAAAGAGCTCTGTGTATTCAAGGATTGGCGTCCTGATCTCGTTGAAACCAAAAGTTTTGAACACCTCCCGGGCGCTCTGCTCTACCTTCTGCCAGTATGGTGTTTCATCTGGCAAGATATCTCTAAAACCCTTTATGGTCGTAAATTCCAATTAGTCCTCCTTTTATTGAATGCTTAGTCCTTTCTCCATGCAGGCCTTGTAATAAAGTCATCTCGCCTTCCTGGCTCAACTCGTGCCTGACGGCGGGGCAGGCGATGCCGGTCACCAAGTCAGTTTCGCCACGATGTCAATGTTATTTCCCTGCCCGTTTCTTAGGAGCCTCACACAAGAAGACCAAGAAGGCCATAAGTTGGCCTTTCGGAATAAGGTCTTTATCTACCAAAGCCTTGAAGGGTGGGTCAATTGGAAACTGAGGGGTTGTTGACTTACTCGACCTTGATTTTGGTGACCTTTTTCTCACCACGTCTTGAAGGCCCCTTTTCCAATTCCTCAATACGTTCGTCTAAAAGCGACCGGATGGCCTTAAGAAATTCAATGCGGGAGCGGTTTATGTGCTCTCTAAATTTTGATTTCTTTCCAAGTGCCTTTTTTTCTAGTTCACCAAAAAATCTCCCTACTGGGCAGAGATAGACCTCCTCAACGGTTTTATCCTTTGCCATTTTCTCCTCCTTTAAATTGGATCCTGAGGCGGTCACCATCAAGTTTTGCGGTGACCGAGTCCGCGGCTGCCACCTGCCTGGGAAGTAATATGTGTTTTTTGAATCCAGCGAGCCTTATTATCAACTCATCTCCAGTCTTGTTGAGTTGTACCCTTTCCTTGCTTGCAAAGGGCATCTTTACGGTTAACATATAATTGCCGTCCTCTTTTGTGAACCGAAATGGCATCCCTCTATAAAAGTGGGCTAAGGGATCTTTCCTACCGTAGACCTTGGTGGCCAGATGGAGCAGCTTATCGGTCCCTAGAACCTCGTTTTTAAAAAGCGTCACAGGTAATACCGGAACCGGCTCAAAGTAGGATTCGGCCTGTTTCCAGTAAAGTTTCTGGCTTTTTTTCCATTGGCTGAAAAAATTCTCGTCTGAGGCTTCTGGAAGGATCCTGTTCATTATGATGCCGTCAATGTGCATTCCAAAAAGGCTGAAATATAGAAAGGCTCTTTGGGTTTCTTTCAAGACTATCTTTTCGGGATTGGTGACGAGGCGTACCGAGGTCACCTCAGGGTTTGTCAGAAGCTCTTCCACACCATGCAGTCGATTAAATAGCTTTTCAATCGCATCGAAGTATTCATCGCCTGGCAGTGGCACGTCGTATAGCCTCTTAGCAAGGGGCCTGGCTATCTTAGCCAGGGTTTTTTCCAGTTTAAAGATCTTTTTTATATACCATTCAAGGGTAGTAGGTATGCTTATGAACCTGAGTGATTCACCGGTTGGGGCACAATCGAGCAGGATAGCATCATAGGCACGTCTTCTAGCATAGTGATTGATATAGAGGAGTAGGCTTACTTCTTCCATCCCGGGAAGTATGGCAAGCTCTTCGGCCACTATTTCGTCTAGCCCCGTGGTGTTAAATAGTGTTGAGAGGTACTTGTGGATTTCGCCCCAGTTACGCTCGATTTCTTCCTGTATATCCAGTTCTTGTATCCATAGGTTATCGGACACCTTGAGAGGCTTTCCCCTGTTGAGGTCTAACAGATCCTTTGGGAGGTCAAAAATATCCGAGAGACTGTGAGCGATGTCGAGAGAGATGATAATTGTCTTATTACCTTTCTTGGCTGCTTGAAGACCAGTGGCTGCGGCAAGTGTGGTCTTACCAACTCCACCTTTCCCTGCAAAGAAGATTATTCTCATATCTTCCTCAGATTAGCTCCAAATTTTTCTGTCAATTAATGATCTCTTTGAGCGGATATCCGGTGCTTGTCAAAAGTCAAAAGGTAGTCATAGTATACCGTTGTTTGTTCTTTATTTTCAATAGGTGTATTAATGGCAGTAAATTTTCTCTTAAGAGCAATTTTGGGATTTTCGTTCCTGCTGAAGCAAAAATCCGGCAGTCGTATTGCCAATAAGTCATGAATGCCAAGCTTGTCTTATCTTCCAAGGTACACCTTTGCGAGAAATATGCTAGAGATGGATTTGCCATCCTTGATTTGGCCGGTTGTTATCATGTGAAGAGCATTGTCAAATGGAACTTCTCGAACCTGGACAATTTCATCAGGATCTAGATTTTGTTGGGATGGATGAAGATCCCTTGCCAGGTAAATATGTATCCTTTCATCTGAATATGCGGGCAGCGGGGTTATTTCCCCCAGTTTCTCCCACGTGGTGGCAGTAAACCCCGTTTCTTCTTCCAGCTCCCTCTTGGCACATTCAAGAGGATCTTCACCGTCGTTAAGGGTCCCTGCGGGGACTTCCCAAATACTCTCACCTATTGCGTGGCGGTATTGTACTAGCATGAGGAGGGTCTGGGGATCTTTCATGGGAACTATAGCAGATGCGCCAGGATGCCTAATGATATCCAACTCCATTTGCATACCATTGGGTAGCACAACCTCTTCTCGCACCAGGTCAAATACACGTGCCTTGTGGATAGGCTTTGTTTTCAGAATCTTGCCATTCATTATTCTCTACTACCTTCTATTGATTTTGTTGCTGTTTCTGCATTCCCTTTAAGAATTCCTGGGCAGCCTTCTTTGCTTCTTCAGGAGGCAGGTCCTTAAATTGCTTGCCCATTCGACCAACCTCCTCTTCAAATTGTGCTATGCCACAAACACTAAGCCCCGGGCCTTATGCCCTAAGCCTGTCTGCATAGATATTCCCTCAATGCTGGCCTAATATATATGTTTTCCAGGTCGAAAGATTTCAAGGCCCTCCTCAAGACCTCAACCTGATCTTCAAGGGGACGATTTTGGTTAACGATTACCAGGTGTTTACCCTTAACTCGGCATGATCCCCCAGCACAATTGCCCGGCTCATCCTCGAAACTTTCATAACGAACCTCTACGCCTAGCTTACATGCTAGCTGCTCCAGTTGACTTAGAAGGGTTGCTGTGTCCATCTATCGGCTATAGGGGTTGATAAGGCATGGGAAGGGAAGAATTGTAATCCTTTTCTAAATGTTTAACTCAGAGGTTGTAGCTAGGCCTTGCCCGCACTATTTGAGTTCTTCGAGTTTGGCCAGAGCCTCCTTCTTGCCCATCCGACGAACTTCGGCCAGGGCAGGCAATTGCTTTTCCCTGGGTCGGCTCAAGCCTTTTTCCCATTTATATATTGTTTGGCCCGTTACACCTATAAGTTTGCCATAGTCCGCAGCAGAAAGCCCCAGGCGTCTCCGGCTCGATTGAAGGCCCTTGGCAGAGAACCTGTGGGTCTTGCGTCCTCGCTCCATTTGCTTTTCGGCAACTGGGGACTGAACTTGCAACTGTTTTTCAAGCCTGGCCACTTTTTTCTGCAATTCCAGTACCTGACGTTTCAACTGGGATATTTTCTTGCGGTATTGAGCAGAGGTTTTCCTGAGTCCCTCGGTTTGACTTCGGACTTCCCTACGTGCAAGGCGAGTTATTTCACTTCTTAACAGAGATGCTATGTTGGGCATGCGTAACCTCCGGTTGCTTTAAGTTAACAGGTAGGAAGTAGCATACGATGAATGAGCTTCAAGCTCAATTGCTGGCGCTAGTATACGTATTATGAGGTATAATTGCCAGAAAAAATTGTAAATATCTCCTAAATCGCGGAAATGTGGGCTTTCTAGTTCCCATCCATAAACTCTATACCCCTCTCCCTCTCGAACCCTAACCCTCTCCCT
>DQZA01000126.1 GCA_011042035.1 Desulfobacteraceae bacterium | reverse complement strand
AATGAACGCCCTGGCCAAGACATACGAGCTAGCACATCGGCCTGAATTCGAGGATATTATGACCGCTACCTCACATATTACAGGGAATAAGATAAACCGCTTCACTCATATCCACCAGAATATTCAGGACCTAGTAAAAAAGAGCAAGATGGGGAGATTGCTTGGTCGAGAAACAGGCTGTTGTTTCCAGAGATGCGTTGGCATGGATGCCCTCAATGCCCTATCCATTGTGACCTTCGATATAGATGCAAAGCACGGTACCAAATACTATGATCGGTTTATAAATTACCTCAAATATGTTCAAGAAAAAGACCTCACATGCGACGGCGCCATGACAGATCCCAAAGGAGACAGGGGCCTTCCTCCACACAAACAACCCGATCCTGATCACTACCTTCGCGTGGTGAAAGAAAGGGACGATGGTATTGTGGTAAGGGGAGCAAAGGCACATCAAACAGGTGCTGTCAACAGCCATGAAATCATTGTTATGCCCACCATAGCCATGCGGGAGGCTGACAAAGATTATGCCATTTCCTTTGCCCTTCCCAGTGACACCCCAGGAATTATTTACATAATGGGGAGGCAGTCGTGCGACACCAGGAAGTTGGAAGGAGGACACCTTGACCAAGGGAACATCCTCTACGGCGGACATGAGGCCCTGGTGGTATTTGACGATGTCTTTGTGCCCTGGGACAGAGTCTTCATATACAAGGAGTTCGAGTTCGCCGGTCAACTGGTGGAAAAATTTGCTGCCTATCATCGCCAAAGTTATGCGTGCAAGGTGGGCGTGGGAGATGTGCTTATCGGTGCGGCGCAGCTAGCGGCCGAATATAATGGTGTGGCCAGAGCCAGTCATATCAAGGATAAGATCGTGGAGATGAATCACCTTAACGAGACCCTATACTGCGGCTGCATCGCCTGTGCCTCAGAGGGCCACAAGGAGCCGAGCGGCACTTATTCAGTAAACACCTTATTGGCCAATGTGCACAAGCACAACGTCACAAGGATACCCTACGAGATCTCCCGCCTATCCCAGGATATCGCAGGCGGCCTCATGGTAACTCTCCCAAGCGAAAAAGACCTTCGATCCCCAGTGGTCGGCAAATGGATCAACAAGTACTTCAGGGCGCATTCGGGGCTTTCCACGGAAAACAGGATGAGGATCATGCGCCTTATCGAGAATCTTACCCTCGGCACCGCTGCTGTAGGCTATCTGACGGAGTCAATGCATGGCGCCGGGTCCCCGCAGGCCCAGAGAATCATGATTGCAAGAAAAGTTAATCTGGAAGAGAAGAAAAGGGCCGCAAAGAAACTATGCGGCATCTCCGAATCAGAGGATTGAGACTTTTAATCAAGACTACATTGATTCACAAAAGGCCTGCAGCGGACATAATATCTGGAACCAATTCCTCTCGGCCGATGGCCATTATGTGGACCCCGTCGCACATCCTTTCTTGGCGGATACGCCTTATCATTCGGCCCGCGATCTCTATACCCTTTTCTATGGCCTTTCCTTTTGGCGCTGATGCCATCTCATCTATCAAGTTCTGGGGGACGTTTACCCCTGCCACATTCTTGTTCATGAAGCGTGCCATGGGTGCAGACGTGAGTAATATGATGCCGGCCAGGATCTTCACGGGAAACTCTCGCGCATAGTCCATGAACTTTTTAAAATTGTCCAGGTCATAAACTGCTTGTGTTTGAATAAACTCTGCCCCTGCATCTATCTTTTTTTCAAACTTGATAAGCTGCGGCTCAAGGGGATTGGCCTCAGGGGTCACTATAGCGCCCGCACAAAATTCTAACTCTCCGTCCAGGTCATTACCACCTAGGTCTTTGCCCTTTTCCATCTTTCGAATGGCCATAATCAATTGACTTGAGTCCAGATCGAATACTCCTTTGGCCTCCTTGTGGTCACCAAATATGACAGAGTCCCCTGTAAGGCACAAAACATTGTTTATGCCCCTGCTGTATGCGAACAGCAAATCCGCTTGCAGGGCCAATCTGTTTCGGTCCCTGCAGGTCATCTGTAAGATAGGCTCACCGCCACACTCCTTCACCAGCAGTGCACCACCCAAGGAAGGAAACCGCATTACCGAGCTCTGATGATCAGTTATGTTCGTTGCGTCAACCTTGTCCTTCAAAAGTTCGATATGATGGCGCATCTTTTCAAGATTTGTTCCTTTGGGCGGCGCTATCTCACAGGTTACCACAAACTTTCCCGATTCAAGGGCCTTTTTGAAATTAGATACCATAGACTCATCTCCAGGATATCGTTGCTAAGATAGATCTACTGCTGCTCCATATACTTCGTCGAAAAATTAATCGAGCCTAAAATGGCAAAATGTACTTGCCCGGCGACGGCTCACGCTGGTGATTTCTTGGGGCTTGGAGCTTTCGCATACTGTCCAGGCGGCCCAGATCCTTGAGCCGATTATAAATCAGTGTCCACGCGCAGTCCTTGTTGTTGTCAATCTCACACTTCCCATTATTTGTCCCGCCACATGGACCATTGACCAACCCCTTGTGGCATGATGTAACCGGGCATATACCCCCTGTCTCACCCAGTATGCATGTACCGCACTGGGTGCATATCTCATCGAACTGACCTGCTCCAGTCTGTTTTCCAATAAACAAGGTGTCCAGCGCGGGCACTACCATCTTGCTTGTCTGCTGCGCTATGCTCTGCACTCCAAATGCACAACTCATGATCAACAATGCATCTGCCTGGTTCATCTTCTCTGACCATTCTCTCAGGATATCAGCGGCCATATTATCGCATGCCACTGGTAGTACCATTTCCCCGGTGACCAGTTTTCCCTTGCCACTTAGGTTCTCACCCATGGCCTCCACTTCGGCCAGTCCACCGGTATGGGTTAGTGTGGCACAGGTACCGCACCCTATGATGAATATCCTGTCCAACCCTTCCAGCAGATGATCAATCTCTTCGTCGCTCTTCTTTTGGGTGATTGATCTAATCATAACTGTTCTCCCTTTTCTCTCTCCAGGTCACAACGAAGGCATCGCAGGGCCTCCATCTTGGCATTCTCTTCGCTAAGCCCCTTCTCCACCTCTCGAAAATCCATTATCCGATCCTCAGGCCTCTCAATTTCTACAGGCACCCTGGGCCTTTCTCCAGTAAGCTCCTCTTCCAGTGCAAGCCCCAGGTCCTCCCTCAGCCTGGTCTTTTCATCCAGTATCTCTACCCTTCCCTTTTCACCACGGAGGTACTTGTCAATAGCAAGCGCGGCGCGACGGCCCGAGGCTATTGCCCGGATGACAAAGGTGGGGCCTGTGGTAAAATCACCTCCCGCAAAGATACCCGGGATATTAGTAGATAACGTGTTTTCATCTACTGCAAGCGCACCCCAGAGTTCCCTTTCAAGTTGCTCGTCTTTAGAAAGAAAGGACATATCAGGTGCCTGGCCTATTGAAACGATGACATTGTCAGTGTCTATAATCTGGGTCTTGTCTTCATCAAAGCTTGGATTAAATCGACCTTCATCATCAAACACGGAAGCGCACCTTACGAATCTGACGCCATTCACCTTTCCATCTGTATGCAGTATCTGTTTAGGACCCCATGAGGGATTCACCACGATCCCCTCCTCAATGGCCTCTTCTGTCTCCTTCTCCCATGCAGGCATTTCTTCGCGGGATTCCAGACAAAATAGCTGCACGTCATCAGCACCTACCCTTAGTGCAGTTCGTGCTACGTCAATGGCAACATTACCCCCACCAATAACCACAACTCTCCCCTTTAACCGGACATCCCCCTTATTTCTCACCTGACTCAGAAACTCCAGCCCATAGTAAAGTCCTTTCATTCCTTCTTGCTCCCCAGGGATTCCGATTTTCTTGCTAGCCTGGGCCCCCGCTGCAATAAATACGGCATTGTATCCTTCAGTCAGCAAATCATTCACAGTGTGCCGTGCGTCAATGGGGGAGTTGTATTTTATTTCCACCCCGCACGATTCAATATAGGCCACTTCCATTTCAATGACCTCACGAGGTAGCCGAAATTCAGGCACGGCAATACCAAGCATCCCTCCGGCAACGGGCTGCGATTCAAAAACCCTTACCTTATAACCCATTTCTGCAAGGAAATAGGCGCAGGTCAGTCCTGCGGGCCCCGCCCCCACCACTGCTACCTTCTGCGTCTTGGTGACCGGAAAAGGCTCCCTCCTATAACCAATGTTTTTGAAATACCAGTCCGCCGCAAACCGCTTCAACGACCTTATGGCCACCGGCTCATCCAGCTCTCCCCGCCTGCACTTAAACTCGCAGGGGTGGATACAAATCCGCCCGCAAACGGCCGGGAAAGGATTACGCTCTCTGATGATGTCAACCGCCTTTTCATAATTGCCTGCCGCTATTGCTGCTACATAGTTCGGGACATCGATCCCTGCAGGACAGGCATGTTGACAGGCAGATATGACCATGGAATCGCAGGTGGCACCAGCACATCTGTGCTCTAAGATATGGTCCTCGTACTCCTTGGCAAAATACCGCAGTGTCGAAAGCGCGGGCTTGGCGCAGGTCTGCCCGAGTCCGCACAGGGAGGCCTCAGTTATGGTTTGCCCCAATTCCTTTATTGTTTCAATATCCTCAATTTTCCCCCTGCCGTCTGTTATGCGAGTCAGGATTTCAAGGAGTTGGGTGGTACCAAGCCTGCATGGGGCGCACTTTCCGCAAGACTCGGATTGGGTGAAACTCAAGAAAAACCGGGCAATTTCGACCATACAATTATTTTCATCCATTACCACCATGCCACCTGAACCCATGATAGCACCAATCTTTTGAAGGGTATCATAATCAATAGGCAGGTTAAGGTATTGTGCGGGCACGCAACCCCCGGATGGTCCTCCCATTTGTACGGCCTTGAATTTCCTGCCCTTGGGTATCCCACCACCTATATCAAACACCACTTCCCTTATGGTCACCCCAATGGGCACCTCAACTAGCCCAGTATTGTTCACCTTCCCGGCCAGCGAAAAAATCTTTGTTCCCTTACTATTCTCGGTTCCAATCTCACCATACCAAGCAGCGCCGTTTCTGATAATTAGAGGTATATTGGCCCAGGTCTCAACGTTGTTTATGTTGGTGGGCTTTCCATCCAGACCAGCCTGCGCAGGAAAAGGCGGTCTAGCCCTTGGCATGCCTCTTTTTCCCTCAATAGAGGCCATTAGGGCCGTCTCTTCACCACAAACAAACGCCCCAGCGCCCATTTTTAGGGAGAGATCAAAGTCAAAGCCCGTGCCTAATATATTCTCCCCAATGAGACCCAGCTCTTCCATTTGATTTAGTGCAGCGGAAAGATGAGCAATGGCTATTGGATATTCCTCTCTCACGTAAATGTAGCCATATCTCGCCCCCATGGCATAGGCACCAATGAGCATTCCCTCTATCACGGAATGTGGATCGCCTTCCAAAAGGGCCCTGTCCATAAAGGCCCCTGGATCCCCTTCGTCCGCATTGCATATTATGTATTTTGGGGTACCCTTCGCCTCCCTGGCAAATCTCCACTTGACTCCCGTAGGAAAGCCTGCGCCGCCTCTGCCCCTCAGTTTGGCCTCTGTAACCTCTTTGATCACATCCTCGGGACTCATGGTTAATATGGCCTTTACAAATGCGCCATAACCACCTGCCGCTATATAATGCTCTATCTTGGTTGGGTCTATTTGGCCACAGTTCGCCAGCACCCTTCTGGTTTGCCTATTATAGAACCCTATCTCGCTCTTATAAAAAAGGGGCCTCCCTGATCTGGGGTCCTTATAAGCCAATCTTTCGATGAGCTTGTTTTTACACAGCGTAAGATCCACAATATCCCGGGCATCCTCAGGCCCTACCTCCTGATACTGAATCCCTGCAGGTTCAATGGAAACAACAGGG
Source organism: Desulfobacteraceae bacterium (assembly GCA_011042035.1). Lineage (GTDB taxonomy): Bacteria > Desulfobacterota > DSM-4660 > Desulfatiglandales > Desulfatiglandaceae > B111-G9. The sequence continues at coordinate 5,821 of DQZA01000126.1, read as the reverse complement.
GCCTTTGCACAAAACCCATGACATCCTGTAGCTCTTACCTCCACCTTGCCTGTCATTCCCTTTTGCTCAATTTCAGTTACAAGGGCCTCGCGCACCTGATCCGCCCCATAGGCCCTGCAACCCGTCATGCAGACACAGATAACCGGCTTTTCCAAATCCCGACTGGACAGGATCTTGTTCCTTAACCACTCCAACTCCCCAATGCTTTGGAGTCTCTGTGTCCTCATTTATCCTCCATGCGCTCTTTTCCGTACTGAGCCAAGACACTGCTGACCTTGGGAGGTGATAACTTCCCATAATAGGTCCTATTGATCATCATTGTGGGGGCCAGGAAACAGGCTCCCAAACATGCCACGGTTTCCAAGGTAAACCGATAATCTTCACTTGTCTGACCCTCCTCGAGGCCCAGTTCTCTTTTCAAATACCGGAATATACTCCGCCCCCCCTTTACGTGACACGCTGTCCCTCGACAAACCCTGATCACGTACTTGCCTTTTGGTTCCAAGGCAAACCCGGCATAAAAAGTGATTACCCCCTGTACCTGCGATGGGTACAATCCCAGTGCCTCTGCTATGGGCTTGATTCCCTCTGGGGGGATATAACCGAATTCCTCTTGCACTTCCTGAAGCAAGGGGATCAAACCCCATTTTTCCTTTTTGCGCTCCTCTATGATAGAACCGAGCCTCTCCCAATCTATCGTCTTCTTACCCATGCGCCCGTCCTTTACGCCTTGTGGATGTTGGCCCTGCAACTGTTCCAGCCCTCAAAATTTGGCCCACCAAACTGCGCAAGGCCAAGCAATAATGTGGCATTGTTGTCGTCAAAACCCCAGGGCAGGAAAATCACACCCTCGGGTTGATCCGTACTGACCCTCACACTCTTCATCACTGAGCCTGCCTTGCTCTCAATAATAATCTTGTCGCCATGTTTTAGCCCCAGTCTATCGCAATCCTGTACCGAAACCTCTGCAAAGCCTTCAGGACAGTACTCGGTAATACGCCGCGACTTAGCAATACGCGTCCCACAGCCCATTTGAAAACTTGATGTACCAAGAACCACCCACATGGGATATGATCCATCCTCCGGCCTTGCTCCTATCAATATTTCTTCTGAAAAAGGAATCCTTATTGTCTCGGCTTCGGGACCTACGGATCCGCGAACTTCTCCTGTGCCTGCCCATCCTCCGATGCCATCTGCCAGAGATCCATACCCCGGAACCACTTGTGATATTTCCCTTCTTATGCGAGAGATGGAACCAAGTCTTCGTGGCTGCCCTAAGAGAGCCATGAGTCTGTCCAGTATGTCCCAGTCCGGCATGGCCCCAGATGGAGGCGCAACGACTGGTTCAAAACTCTGAATCTTTCCTTCCATGTTAGTAAATGAACCTTCTTTTTCCGCAGCCGCAGCTCCTGGCAATATGAGGTGGGCCATTTGGGTGGTTTCATTCTCAAGTATATCTTGGACAATCAGGAATTCTAATTTTTCAAAGCCCTTTTTTATTAGCTCCTTGTCAGGGAGACTTCGCAGTGGGTTTTCACCCATTATGTAAAGGCCCTTGAGCCTGCCCTTGTCTGCCTCCTCAATGATCCTGACCACATCTAGCCCTGGATCAGGCGAAAGCTTGGCCTTCCAGAGACGCTCAAAGCGTCTGCGGCCCTGTGCATCAAAGACTGGTACGGTTCCGGGTAAAAAATCCGGGGCCGATCCCATGTCCCATGCACCCATTTCATTGCAGTCCTTTGCCAGAATGTAGATTCCCCCTCTTTCACCCATACTCCCTGTGATTAATGCCAGATCCACTATGGAGTTCATAATGCTCACTGCAATTCTCTGCCTTAATACCCCTGAGCCCACCACTATGGAGATCCTCTTTCCCTTTATAAGGTCACAGACTTGCTTAATGCCCCTTGCGTCTATCCCTGCATTTTTATACAGGAGGCCAAAATCAAGGGCCAAGAGCTTGGCACTAAAGGGTTCAAACCCGCTTGTAGATTGACTTATGAAACCCTGGTCCACCCATCCCTTTTCCACCAGGTATTTCAAAATAGCGGCTAAGGCGGCCAGATCGCCGTTTGGTTTTATCTCCAGGCGCACTGAGGATAGGAAAGACAGGCCCGTCTTTCTCGGATTTATTTCTATGAGCGGGAGACCATTTTTGGCTGCCCTTTTTATGTAGTAGCCAGCCACAGGTGTTGACTGGGTTGGGTCCGCACCCAGTACCAAGATGGCATCTGCCTCTCCAATGGTAGAAAGGGGTTTTCTAAATAAGGTATTTCCTAATCTTTTCCAGACAGCCTGAACAGCCAGCCTCCCATTGATATACCCGCCACTATCAATATTGTTTGTGCCCAAAACCACCCGAGCCATCTTTTGGAAAAGGTAATTTTCCTCATTGGTGCACTTGGACGAGCCTAAGAAGGCGAGACTTGCAGGCCCATAATTTTCTTTGATTTCTCGGAGCTTCGTTGCTGCAAGCTCCAATGCATCATCCCATGTAATTTCCTTCCATTCCTCTCCTGTCCGCAGCAATGGAGATCCAAGGCGAACCTTAGAGTGAAGGTAGTCGTGGCCGTAATGACCCCTCACACACAATGTGGCTCCGTTAACGCTGCCCGATATGCGTGACGGATTTACTTCCACAACATGCTCGCCAACAGAACCCATCATCAATGAACAACCAGTCCCACAAAATCCACATATGGAAATTGATTCCTTTTCAGGCGTACCAACAAATTCGGGTGTTTTAGTGCTCAGGGCCCCGGTGGGGCACACCGATACACAGGAGCCGCAAAACGTACATGATGAGTCTTCAAGAGGCAGATCATGCAAGGTTGCGGGCCTGCACTCAAAACCCCTTAGGTTGTAATCTATGGCACCTACTACCACCAGCTCGTGGTCCACCCGTATGCACCTGCCACATAGAACACACTTGGCCAGATCCCTTACAATAAAGGGGTTCACCTGCTCGAAATTCTTGACGTTTGGCATGGGATAAAGCTTGTTTTCTCCCACACCGAGTTCTGCGGCGATTTCCCTTAATTCGCAACGATTGCCCTTGCTACACACAAGGCATGACTCCGGGTGTTCGGCCATCATCAGTCTGACAATATTCCTCCTATGCCTTTGAACCCGATCTGAATCGGTGACGATCACCATTTCCGGAGCCACCGGCGTGACACAGGAAGCAAAAACGCGCCCACTGGAGGCTTCCTCTACGAGGCACAACCTACATGCTCCGATGGGTGTCAATTCAGGGTGGGAGCAAAGGGACGGGATCTTTATCCCTACTGCCTTTGCGGCATCCAGTATGCTGGTCCCAGGTGGGCAGGTGACGTTTACGCCGTCAATCTTTAATGTGATATCTTCCAAAGTGCCTGCTCCATTATCTCAGTTTCGCGGCATCAAGATAATACCTTAACCTCTCCTCTCCCCCGATAGTTATGATATGCACACCTTGACACAGGTCTTTAAGCCCTTTCACAGTGTCAGCAAAAATCTCTATGCTGGCCTTTTCTTTATCCACCGCCTTTGCAAGCTTCTTTATCATCCAATCAGGAACCAGGCCCGATTTGAAGTGTCTGTTGAGAAAACTCGCCATCCCGGCCGTTCTAAGGATCATCACCTCTGCTATTACCGGGATCCCAAAGGTCTCAACCTGTTTCACAAATTTCTCAAACATGTCTAGATCAAAAACAGGGGTGGTGAGAAAGTAACCGGCCCCAATCTTTGCCATCCGCTCCATTTCCTTCATTTCCAGATCCGGGACGTCCTTTCCCCACCCTGACTCTATCCCTGATCCCACCACAAACTCGGCCTTGAACGGTAGTTCCTGGCCATCTACCGTGTACCCTTCTCTCATATGTTCGAGAACAGACTCCAGCTTGCCCACATCCACATGAAAGAACATTATTTCCTGCAGGCTATCCCCTGTAATCCTGTAATCCTCGGTAAAAACCAGTAAGTTCTCTACGCCAGTCTCGTGGGCTACCACCAGATCCTTTTGAAGCTGAATCCTATTTTTGTCCCGTGTAGTGGTCTGGTAAATGGACTCGAATCGGTTCCTCTTCAGAAGTTCACAGGTCTTTATAGTGTCTACAACCACGCCTTCTATCTCTATTTCAGGAACAGTAACTCCGTCCACCCTGCCCCTGATAAGCTCCAGCCTCTTGACCAAGGCCTCTGGACTCTCGTCCACTGGGGCCTGGACTTCGGAGGTGACTACGAATTTCTTTTTTTCCAAGGCTTGTTTTAATTTCATGAATACCCCCTATTGCACCATGGGCGATTTACACTGGTTTTGGAGGGCCTCAATGGGAGAGCAGGCTATTCCAGGCCCAATAAACGGGAGACCTCCTCTTTGAGCTGTGGGAGGGGAAGAGGCTTAGAAAAACATACGTCAGCCCCGTACTCCTTCATCTTCTTGAATTTTTCCTCGTCCAGGTACGCCGATAAGACAATAATCTTCGTATTTTTGGTCTCTTCATTCTCCTTTATTCTCTTGCACACCTCATATCCCTTAATGTCAGGCATCATGATATCCAGGATAATCAAATGGGGTTTGAAATGCTCCACCTGAAGTCCGGCTTCAAAGCCGTCTGATGCAGAAATGACCTCATAGTCGTGCTCGTCTTCCTCAAGGGCCTGGACAATGGTCTCCACAATAATGGGGTCATCGTCCACCACCAAAATCCTTTTCTTTCCCTCCATGTCCACCTCGTCCGGGATAGGCATTCCTTGATTTTTCATAAAATCAATCAGGTCCTCTCTCTTTATTCTCCTGTGCCCCCCCACGGTCTTATACGCCCTGATGTGCCCTGACTCGATCCAGTTGATAATGGTTTTGGGAGAGACGTTGCAATATTTGCTAGCCTTGTACACCGTTAGTATTTCCTCCATTACACGCCTCCTCTTGGCAACAAGTTGTCTTGGACTTTTCTTTTATTATAGTTTTTTCTGTTTGTCAAGAAAATATTTCGGCCCCTAATAAATAGATTAGCTATAATTCATGTAATTCCTCTAATGCAGCCTACATGACAAAAAACCTCGCACCATTATAGATGGAGGCACCTATGGCAGTTAATTTTTTGAGGGGAAAATACGGACTAATCTAGTCTTTGGAAGGCTGATAAACAGGGAGCGATATGGTGAATGTACTGCCCGAGCCGTATTCACTTTCCACCCAGATGTCTCCGCCATGGTCTTTAATGAACCCATAGCAAACGGAAAGCCCGAGCCCAACACCTTTTACACTGTCCTTGGTGGTAAAAAAGGCGTCAAAAATCCTGTTGAGATCCGACTTCTTGATGCCAGTACCTGTATCGGATATCTTAATAATCACTTTTCCGTCCTGGGATTCAGTCTTGACAGTAAGAGTACCGCCATCGCTCATGGCGTCTCGCGCATTTGCAATAATATTCAAAAATACCTGTCTAAGCTGATTCTTGGAGGCATAGACAGGCTCTACACTATCATCCAGATCCTGCACGATTCGGATATCGTGCTCTCTGAGCTGCTTTTCGTGCAGGAGCAAGATTTCGTCCAGGATGGTATTAATATCGGTCACCTGCCTCTCCTCCTGATCTGGTCTCGAAAATGACAACATTTTTTTCAATAGATCGGTGAGACGAATGGTCTCGGAAAGGGCCATCTCCAGAATCTTCCTTCTCTTGCTATTCTCCGGAACCTCTGATTTAAGCAGTTCCAAGGTATTCATTATTCCATAAAGTGGATTGTTCAACTCGTGAGCAATCTGAGAGGTAAGTCGACCCATGGCCGCCAATTTTTCGGACTGAAGCAACTGCTCTTGCGTCCTGCGAAGTTT
>DQZA01000135.1 GCA_011042035.1 Desulfobacteraceae bacterium | reverse complement strand
TTCGTCTACCGCCGCAACCCCTGCAACATCCTCTCCCACATATCGCACCTTATCAATGGCTATCATAGGATGATCCTGGGTGTATTTGAACACCCCCCATCTCACGCCATCTGTATCAGCCCCGGTCACAACGGCCTTCACCCCCGGCAGTTTTAGCGCCTTGCTGGTGTCGATGTTAAGAATTCTTGCGTGGGGATAAGGGCTCCGCAATACCTTGGCATAAAGCATCCTGGGAAGTTTGACATCAGCTGTATACATTGCCTTCCCAGTCACCTTGGCTAGACTGTCCGTCCTTACCATCCGAGTTCCTACTGTGCTATACTCCTTGTCCATAAGATTCCCTTCTTGTGCTATTGGTGGTTTTTGGCCTGCGCCCCTTTGAGCGGGGCGGAATCCAGTCCTCGGATCAGTCCAAGGAAGGATTGTATACAATTAGCTAATGGGGGTTCTTATAGCAGATTTAAAAGGCATGATCAATCCCAAAAATCCACAAAAAGGGTGATACTCAATGTCCGTTTTCTCGACCCGAGAAAACCCATTTCCGCCCTTTTTAGAGGGTCTTACATGGGTTGGGGCGGAGCGGCAAGCAGCCGGTAAAACAGAAAGGAGGTAGGGATGAAAGTCAAAAAAATAGATCACATATGTGTGGCCGTGAAAGACCTGGAGAGTGCCAAGGAGGTCTGGGAGCCGGTGTTGGGAAAATCCGGGCCGGATGATGAATATGTTGACGAGAGCGAGAAAATAAGGGTAGCTAGATACGTTATCGCCGGGGTGGGATTTGAACTAATGGAGTCTACCTCCCCGGACGGTGATGTGGCTAAATTCATAGAAAAAAAGGGTGAGGGCATTATGCTCATAAGTTTCAGTGTTGATAATACACGGGAGGCGGTGAGAGAACTTCAGAATGAAGGCTACACCTTCATCCCCGATTCACGGGGAGAAATAGAAAGACCTTTCAGGGAATGTGAATTTGCTTTTATACATCCCAAAAAGTTGAATGGTGTTTTGACGGAAATAATTGACTATAAGTGGGAAGAGCTGAAAAAGTAAACTAGAAAGCGAGGAGTGAAAGACCACGAGATACTTGACAGAATGAATGAGCAATTGGTAAAGGAGTGAGGCCAATGCAAAGAGCGCCACATATGTCAGGTGTTGCACAGGGATTGTGTTAGAAGACGTTCGATCAAGGAGAAAAAGAATAGATGGTGAGGGAGCCCTTTTGGGACAACCGCTGAGGAACCATGTTGCGAAGGTTGTTAGTACCACAACAAGAAATTAAGAAAAGGATAAGAGAACTTCAGAGAACGCTCCAGTCATCAAGTGCTGATGGGGCCTTTTTGGCTCAAAGGGCGGACATATATTATTTTTCGGGCTATGATGACTATGATTATATGTTTATCCCCGCCGAAGGCCAGGCATCGGTATTTTATCTTGTAAGGTACGTGGGAGAGGATGATGTGGCAGGTCCCTACAATATTCATTTTATCGATGGTAGTGGTGAGATCCCGAAAATTCTAAGGATCAAGAACGATTCAGCGCTACTGCGCATAGGCTTGGAACTAGATGTGATTTCTTTTCAGGAGTGTCAGGTTTACCAGGATCTGTTTAAAAGAGGTGAAATCTTCGATGTTTCTCCTTTGATATTAGGCTTGAGGGCCAGGAAGTCGATGTGGGAACTGGAAAAAATGAAAGAGGCCGCTGGCATTACAGCCCAGGTTTTTGAGGGCATAAGGGCCTCTTTGAGTCCCGGAATGAGCGAGGTGGAACTTTCCGCAGAGGCTGAAGCCCATGCGCAGGCGCTTGGCGATTCTTTTATAGATATCAGGGTAAGGGATTACAAGACCGAAGGGTATCCGTGGCATATCCTTAGCGGCACAAATGGCGGGATGCTGGGCTTGCTTGACTCTCCCGCAAGTGGGAGAGGCACCTCGGCCGCGTTTCCATGTGGTGCTAGTCAAAAAAGAATTCAGGCCCACGAACCTGTTATGGTAGACTTTTCATGCGGGTTACATGGTTACCATATGGATGAGACCAGGATGTTCTGTGTGGGCTCTATGCCAGAGGCTCCCTTAAAGGCCTCAAAGGCTGCCATTGAGATTCACAACTTTGTGCTGGAGCATGTGAGACCAGGTGTAAAGGCAGGAGAACTTTTTGATTTGTCAGTGTCAAAGGCACGGGAGCTGGGCTATGAGGACTCATACCTGGGCCCCGAGGGATACAAGGTGAATTTCGTGGGCCATGGCATAGGAGCAGAGCTTATTGAATGGCCCCTTATTGCACGGGGACGAGACGATGTGCTTGAGCCTGGGATGACCTTTGCCCTGGAGCCCAAGATCGTGTACAAAGATAGGTTCATTGCCGGGGTGGAAAGTGTGGTGGCGGTAACAGAAGATAGGTACGAGCTGATAAGCAAGGTGCCAGTGGAGGTGTTTGTATGTTAGCGTTAGGCCAAAGGCTGAAGGCCTAAGGCCGAAGGCGAATATTTTGTTTTAGGCCGGGTGGCTAATGACTTAGACCTTGTGCCTAAAGCCAACATTTTTTAAGCAACCTGAGGGGCCATTTATCGTCAGAACTACTTGCATAACTTGCTCTATACGGAGGAATCTAGAGATCAACTAGGGAGGTTTTCATGTCTGGAAAAGTATATCGGCTGGGATGTGACATTGGAGGTACGTTTACGGATTTTGTGTTGCTAAATGATGCCACAGGTGAAATCCACATCAACAAATGTCTTACAACGCCCGCTGACCCGTCTGATGCAGTGGAGCAGGGCATAAGGGAGTTGGAAGAGAAACGGGGAAAATTTGTGGACCAGTTGGATGAGGTGATCCACGGTACCACCCTCGTCATCAATTCCATTATCGAAAGGAAGGGGGCTCGCACCGGACTGATAACTACAAAGGGATTCCGTGATGTTTTGGAGCTTGCCCGAGAGATCAGGTATGCCCCGTATGATATATTTGCTGAATACCCTAAGCCATTGATTCCCAGACGATTGAGGCTGGAGGTGGACGAAAGGATTCGAAGTGACGGGACAGTCTTAAAACCTTTGAATAGGAAAGAGGCCACGGGGGTGGTGCAACAATTGTTGGATATGGGGGTGGAATCCATAGCTGTTTGCCTGTTGAATTCCTTTGAAAATCCCTCCCATGAGATAATGATAAAAGAGATAATCCAGGAAATGGCTCCAGAGGTATCGATATCCATATCATATGATGTCTTACCACAAATCAGGGAGTACGAAAGGACAAGCACTACTGTCACCAATGCCTATGTCAAACCCCTTACGGGAAGGTATTTGGCCAAGCTATCCAACCGTCTATCTTCTATTGGTTTTGGTGGGAAGCTTTTTATCATGCTCTCAAGCGGGGGTATTACCTCGGTTGAGACTGCGGCGGAATTCCCAGTGAGGATAATTGAATCTGGTCCCACTGCAGCGGTCATCTCCGGACAGTATTATGGGAAACTTTTCAATATACAGGACATGTTTTGTTTTGACATGGGGGGAACTACCGCCAAGTCGTGCCTCATACAGGGTGGGGTAGCGGGCGTGGTTCCAACCTTTGAGGTGGGCCGTGTGCAGCGCTTCATGAAGGGGAGCGGCCTGACCATCCAGGTACCTGTTGTGGATCTCATGGAGATAGGGGCAGGAGGCGGTAGCATTGCAAAGGTAAGCAAGATGGGAACCTTGCAGGTAGGTCCAGAGAGCTCAGGTGCTGACCCTGGACCCATATGTTACGGCCGGGGCGGTACTGAACCAGGTGTCACGGATGCAGACCTGTTACTCGGATACCTTGATGAAAACTATTTCCTTGGTGGAGAGATGAAACTAGACAAAGAGGCTGCTCGCCGGGGTATTGAGGAAAAGATAGCCAAGCCCTTGAATGTACCCTTTATTCAAGCGGTCTGGGGTATCCACGATTTGATCAATGAGACAATGGCCGGGGCAGCCAAGACCCACATAGCGGAAAAGGGAGGCAATCCAAAGATTGTCACGGTCATTGCCTTTGGTGGGGCGGGGCCGGTACATGCCTATGGCCTTACAAAGAAACTGGGCGCTCCCAGGTTCATAGTGCCCCCAAACGCAGGGGTGGGCTCTGCTCTTGGCTTTTTCACTGCCCCCAGGGCCTTTGATCTAGTCAGAAGCCATAAGGTTGGCCTTCAGGAAGCAGACTTTGAGGAAATCGAGAAGATTTTCCAAGAGATGGAGGCGGAAGGGGCCAGGACTCTTCAAAAGGCAGAATCTGGCGAAGAGGTAAGGTTTGAAAGGTCTGTTGACATGAGATTCGTGGGTCAGGGTTCTGAGACCAATCTGCCCCTTGAGGGGAATGATTTTACCAAGCTCACGAGAGAACAGATACGGAAATCATTCGATAGGATATACGAAAACCTTTACGGCCGAACATATCCTGACTCCCGTGTTGAATTCATTAACTTTAAGGTACGGGCCCTCCTGCCAGAGAGGCTGCTCAAGCTCCCCAAGCTCAAAGACCAGGGGGGAAATCTCGAGGGAGCTATCAAGGGGACTAGACCTGCCTATTCGGGCATCGCAAAAGACTTTATCCCCTTTACGGTCTATGATCGATACAACCTATTTCCTGGTGCCCAATTCAAGGGCCCAGCTATTGTGGAGGAACGGGAATCCACGGTAGTCATTGGTGAGGACGCCTCAGTGAGAGTTGACGAATATGGTTTTCTTTGGGTTGATATAGAGGAGGTATAGGCATGGGACAGAAATTTGATCCGATTACCCTGGAAATATTGTGGCGGAGACTCATTTCCATTGTTGACGAAGCCGATAGCGCTGTATCAAGAACTGCCTTTTCTAGCCTTTTGCGTGATGCCCATGATTACACCTGTATGTTCACTGACCGCAAGGGCAGAGAACTCGCGCAAGGGACCTTTGCTACCCCGGGCCAATCCGGTGCCATGGCCTTGGGGATAAAGAAACTGGTGAACAAACTGCCCTCTGATACCTATAAGCCTGGCGATGTCTTTATCACCAACGACCCTTGGGCCCTCGCTGGGCACCTGAACGATGTGTGTGTTCTGAGTCCTATCTTTTACAAGGGAAGCCTTACGGCCTTTACTGCCTGCGTCTTCCACCACTCAGACATAGGCGGCAGGGTATCCTCTGATAATCACGATGTGTTCGAGGATGGGCTGTTCATACCTTTGGTGAAGCTCTATGATGGGGGTGAGCTTAATGAGGCTGTCCTGGAGATGATTCGCTGGAACGTAAGGACTCCTGATGAAGTGGTGGGAGACATACGCTCCCAGATTGCCGCAAATCATGTGTGTTCTGAAAAGATCTGCCAGATGCTTGAAGAGTATGACATGGATGGCCTGGATGACCTAGCCGATGAGATTATAGATCGTACTGAAAGGAGCATGAGAGAGGCGATAGAAAAGGTCCCGGACGGCATATACAAGGCCGAGGGCATCGTGGAGCAGATGCCTGCGGACATTTCAGGCGGGAAAGGTAAAGGGGATGTGGTCATTAAAGTTGCCGTGGAGGTGAAGGGATCGGATATCACGGTCGACCTGACGGGGAGCTCTCCCCAGGTGGATTGGGGTGGTAATGTGGTTTATAATTTCACCTATGCCTATGTGTTCATGGCAATGAAAAGCATGTTTGATCCCTATATACCTAACAATGACGGGTCCACTAGACCGATAAAAATGACGGCGCCTGAGGGCAGTGTGGTCAACTGTAAGTTTCCTGCTGCCGTGGCGGCAAGGATGCAGATTGGACACTTCATTACTGAAATAATTTATAGGGCACTGGCCGACGCCTTGCCTGATCGGGTAATCGCCGGTAGCGGTGGAACCCCTGCAACCATGAACGTGTTTTACGGCAAGAGGAACAATGGTGTCCCATGGCACTCAGTCATTATCAGAGGCGGGGGCATGGGAGCAAGCTCCAAAAGCGATGGTAACTATGTTTACATCTTTCCGGCAAATGGAGCCAATACCCCAGTGGAGATATTTGAAAGTGATACGCCTTTGATCGTGGAGAAGAGGGAACTCTTGCCTGATTCTGGTGGACCAGGAAGGATGAAGGGTGGACTGGGCAGAAGGGTCGTGTTCAAAGTCCCTGATGATGAATATGCGCCCATTCCCCCAGTAAACTTGGGTATACAGTCGGGCAGATTTAGGTACCCACCTGAAGGGCTATTTGGAGGCAAACCAGGAGCAAAGGCCCAGTTTCTGGTGAATGGAAAGCATGGTAACCCCTATGGACTGACGCAACTTCAGCCAGGTGATGTCGTGGTCATGGACGCTGCGGGCGGGGGAGGTTATGGCGATCCATTGGAAAGGGATCCTGAGAGGGTGAGAGAAGACGTAATCCAGGGCTATGTAACCGTGGAGAAGGCCCGCTCCGAATACGGTGTCGTGATAAACGAGAAGACCATGGAGGTGGATGCACTAGCGACCAAGAAACTCCGGGAGGAACTTAGAAAGTAAGATTTTCAGAACTTGGTATTAAGCATTAACAAGCATTAACCACAGAGGCACCGAGCTCACAGAGACATATCTTTTTGCTTGCCGCGAGATGCCTGCAAGCAAAAACAAAAACACGTGCTTTGATTAGGTTCAAGTGGTTGAGGTGATTTGAGAATGCATTTTTGCCCATCGCCGTCTCCCGATGGGCAAAAAAGGAAGCTCTCTGAGTGCTCTGCGTCTCTGTGGTAATTTTATAGCCGAAATCAGTTCGGAAAGGCTCTTTATTCAGCGGATTTTCCAAATACCCTCAAAATGCCTTCCAGCACTCCTCCCGCAATGGCGAGGGATTTTTCTGAAATAGTAAAGCAGTGCCTCACATTTCCCCTTGGGTCAATATCGCCTATCTTAAGTCCCTTGGTAACGTTTACGCCCGGATGAATAAGCCCACGGATTACGCCATCAATAAGCGCCTTGACTTCGCTGCCGTTCACATAACCAACAACCTCCCCCTCTGAGACCTTCTCGCCGATTTCCGTAATGGTTTTCACCACTCCTGAGGCGGGTGCCCTCAAGACCCTTTCCGAACCTATTCCAAGGACCTTACCGGGAATCCCTGAATTAGGTGTCGCTGTACCTCTAGTGATGAGTCTGCCAAGGAAGTGACCCCTCTGGGTTTCAACGACGAAGTGGGCGTCCCTACCCGCCTCGAATCCAGGACCAAGGGCTATTACTAAGGGGGCATCGTCAATGGAGGTGCCAATATTTTTTTTTGCCATTATGGCATCCACCAGGACATCGGGTTTAATCATATCTTTGCAAGTGCATTCAGGGTCCACAAGCATAGGTATGATCCCATTTTGCCATAAATCTTTCGCCTGCTCAGGCCGCTCTATGAGACGGGCCTGTACCCCTTCCACCTCTGTTGAGCCCTCGTAAACGGCTTCGCAAAAAGAAACCTTTCGTCTCACTGCAAGGGGAAGTGAAGTTTCTGTTATAAGGACCCTGAAGCCGCAGTTGTGGAGGCGCCACGCAACGCCGGAGGCAAGATCTCCCCCACCGCGTATCAAAATAGTGAACCGTGACAGATCTATTTGTTTTTTTTGTAAAGGCATGTTAGTTCCCTCGTCTAGAGATTATTCAGTAGATTCGAAAAAGTAACATAGCTGAACACATTCTAAGGATCAAGGAGGGTTTTTCCAAGCTTAAAAAATCATCAGCGCAAGAAAAATGTTGACAAATATGCTTTATGCAATTTATGCTAATATGGATTACGCCATCAGAAACTCAAAAAAAGGAATAAATCAAAGAATGCCGGAAGCTATTTACAACAACATTATCGTCATTATCAGCGCAGCAGGGATAATTATATCCTTGCTGCTTTTGGTATTGCTTGGGAGGCTTAAACGCCCGGGCCTGATAATGACATAGCTTTCGGTTTTAAATAAGTTTAACACAAAATCCGTTATCAGGCCCGACCTGATAACGGATTTTTTTTGCTATCAAGGGAAATCGTAAACACGGGAGAACAGGGTATGTCCAAGAAAATTTACTTGTATGACACTACACTCAGAGATGGCACCCAAGGGGAGCAGGTAAGCCTCTCTGCAGAAGACAAGCTACGCATCGCCACCAGGCTGGACTCCTATGGTTTCCATTATATCGAAGGGGGTTGGCCCGGCTCTAACCCAAAAGATGCACGGTTTTTCGAGATGGCCAAACGTACCTCCTTCAGGAACTCAAAGATAACCGCTTTTGGCAGTACACGAAGGCCAGAGACAAGCCCGGAAAAGGATGCCAATGTCAATGCCCTGATAAGGACGGAGACAGAGGTTGTTACCATATTTGGAAAGTCTTGGGATCTTCATGCCTCCAGGATATTGGGAATTTCCCTAGAAGAAAATTGCAGAATGATAAATGATACAGTTGCCTACCTAAAGAACGAGGGCAGAGAAGTCATCTATGATGCAGAACATTTCTTTGACGGCTACAAGCTCAACTCCTCCTATGCAATGGACACGATACAGGCTGCCGTTGATGGCGGTGCTGACATGGTGGTGCTCTGTGATACCAACGGCGGGACCATGCCATGGGAGATTGAGAAAATAATGTCAGAGCTGATGCCACAAATACCGGTTCCTGTGGGCATTCATACCCATGATGATTGTGGCCTTGCTGTGGCCAATTCCCTCGCAGCGGTCGGAGCAGGTGCTGTTATGGTGCAAGGGACCATCAATGGGTATGGGGAACGATGTGGTAACGCTGACCTTATTTCATTGATCGGCAATCTCCAGCTAAAAATGGGGTATGAGTGCTTGGATGAGGAAAAGGTTAGGCATCTTACCGAGTTGTCCCGGTTTGTGAGCGAAGTGGCTAACATTCCCCCTGTAAATGATCGCCCGTTTGTGGGCAAGAGTGCATTCGCCCACAAAGGCGGGGTGCACGTAAGTGCCATAATGAAGGAGCCGGCAGCCTATGAGCATATCGACCCCGGCTTGGTGGGGAACAGGCGGCGGGTGCTGGTATCGGATCTTTCTGGCAAGAGCAACATCGAGTACAAAACCAGGGAACTGGGCATTAAGTTGGGAGGCAACGGATATACAAGCCGGAAGATCGTGGAGGAGATCAAGCGCCTTGAGGACCAAGGTTACCGCTTTGAGGCGGCGGAGGGCTCACTGGAGCTGCTGGTCAAAAAGGTGACCGGACAATTTGAAGAACCCTTCAAACTGGAATCCCTGAGGGTGAGCATTGAGAAGAATCAGTCTGGACCGAGCACCTGTCAGGCTACCATCAAGATATCCGTGGGAGATGATTATGAAATAACGGCGGCAGAAGGCGACGGCCCTGTGAACGCACTGGACAATGCGCTGAGGAAGGCCCTGACCAAATTTTATCCAGAGATCCAGGAGATGGGCCTGGTGGACTTCAAGGTCAGGGTTATTGATGGCAGCCACGGAACCGCTGCGAAGGTGAGGGTGCAAATTGAATCTAGGGACTCCAAGGAGATATGGGCGACCGTTGGGGTGTCAGAAAACATCATAGAGGCAAGCTGGCAGGCACTTGTTGACAGTGTGCAGTACAAGCTTTCAAAGAGTCTAAATGGCAAATCAGAGGGTAAGAAAGGGATCAATATGGGCAAGGTAAAGGAGAACGAGGCAAACGCCGCGGGTCAACGCGAGACGCGAGACCCGCGGCCCATGCTCAATGGTTAACCTCCATGCGCTTTTTTCACTCATCATTACAAACGTTATCTTAAGGAGGTTTTCCATGAGCAATAGAGTCATTGTATTTGATACTACGCTGAGAGATGGCGAGCAGTCGCCAGGGGCCAGCATGAATGCTGCCGAGAAACTAAGGCTTGCAGTCCAATTGGAAAAACTGGGTGTTGATGCCATTGAGGCAGGATTTCCTGCAGCTTCCCAAGGTGACCTTGATGCGGTGGCCTCAGTGGCATCCAGAATAAAGCAGGCAGAGGTGACTGCCCTAGCAAGGGCCGCAAAGAATGATATTGATCTTGCTTGGCAGGCCATTAAGCATGCTGCCAAGCCACGCATTCATACCTTTCTTGCAACCTCGGACATACACATGAAATACAAGCTCAAGATGAGCAAGGAAGAGGTATTGCAAACTACTGTGGAGGCGGTGAGGTATGCAAAATCGTTCACCGATAATGTGGAGTTCTCAGCCGAGGATGGCTCGCGAAGTGACCGGGATTTTCTATGTAAGGTCTTCGAGGCGGCAATAGAAGCGGGAGCAACCACCGTTAATCTGCCCGATACCGTAGGTTACGCCCTTCCCCATGAATTTGCCGAGCTTGTTAAGTATGTGATGGACCATACATCCAATATCCATAAGGCGGTGATGAGTGTCCATTGTCATAACGACCTTGGCCTTGCCACGGCTAACACCATAGCGGCATTGAAGGCCGGAGCCAGGCAGGTGGAGGTTACCATAAATGGCATAGGAGAGAGGGCAGGGAATACTTCCCTGGAGGAAGTGGTGATGGCGGTTCATGTCAGGAGAGATAACCTAGATTTTTCAACACGCATCAACACAGAAGAAATTTATCCCACCAGTCGGCTTGTGAGCATGGTAACTGGCATCCTGGTCCAGCCAAACAAGGCCATTGTGGGTGCCAATGCGTTCTCTCATGAGGCAGGCATCCATCAGGATGGAGTTCTCAAGAACGCCCAGACCTACGAGATAATGAATCCTGAGATGGTTGGGATATCCAGCAATACACTGGTGCTCGGGAAGCATTCGGGCAGGCATGCCTTTAAGAAGAAGTTATCTGAGTTGGGGTACGAACTGGGCGAGAAAGAGCTGGATCGGCTCTTCAAGAGGTTCAAGGAATTGGCTGACAAGCGTAAAGAGATGCTTGATGAGGATATTGAAGTTTTGGTGGCCGAGGAGATTCTACGTGTGCCAGATACATATGAGTTAGAGTATCTGAATGTAGTGAGCGGCACTGTTGCGGTTCCCACTGCAACCGTGAAGTTGAAGGTGAGGGGTAAAGAGGTGCAAAACGCGGGTTTTGGGGTTGGTCCCATTGATGCCACCTTCAACACCATTGCCAAGATGACTGGGAGCCGCTCTAAGCTGATTCGATTTACAGTCAACGCCATTACTGGAGGTATGGATGCCCAAGGAGAGGTTACGGTTCGGGTCCAGGAAAATGGGCTGGTGGCCCTTGGCAAGGGGGCAGACCCCGACATCATCACTGCCAGTGCCAAGGCCTATGTGAATGGTTTGAACCGCCTGGAATATCTCAAGCGGAACCCTGCTCTTTCTGCTAAGGATGCTGTGGTGTAAACGAACGTGACTGGGAAAGGAAAAACGGTCCATGGGGATGACAATAACTGAAAAGATTCTTGCCGCGCATGCAGGAAAAGACAAGGTAAGCCCAGGGGAGTTCATAGAGGTAAACGTGGACCTGGCCCTGGCCAATGATATAACGGCGCCCCTTGCCATCGAGGCGTTCCAAAAGCTGGGGGCAAAAAAGGTATTTGACGAGCAGAGGATCGCTCTGGTCCAGGATCACTTTGTACCCAATAAGGATATTCCCTCGGCCCAGCAGGTAAAGACAATGAGAGATTTTGCTGAGGATTTCGGTATCAGCAATTTCTTTGAACTCGGCCAATCAGGTATTGAGCATGTCATTTTGCCCGAGCGGGGGCTGGTTACCGCTGGTGATGTGGTAATAGGGGCCGATAGTCATACCTGTACCTATGGAGCTCTGGGGGCCTTTTCTACTGGCGTGGGTAGTACTGACCTGGCTGCAGTCATGGCAACAGGGAGGATATGGCTCAGGGTGCCTGAGTCCATAAAGCTCGTGTATTGTGGCTCAATGCCTAGATGGGTGCAGGGTAAAGACCTCATCCTCGCAACACTTGGCCGCATTGGGGTTTCGGGTGCGGTGTATAAAGCCCTGGAGTTTTCAGGGGACGTAGTGGCAAATCTGACCATGGCCGAGCGCCTTACAATGGCCAATATGGCAGTAGAATGCGGTGCGAAAAATGGAATTTTTCCGCCCGATGATATTACCAGACAGTATTTGAAGGATAGGGCAAAACGAGAGCCAACGTACCATGAGAGTGATCCCGATGCAGATTATGAAAGCGTGGTCGAGATTGATGTATCGGATTTAGAGCCACAGATAGCCCTGCCCCATTCCCCTGATAAGGTGGTTGGAATTTCGCAGGTTAACGGCGTAAAGGTGGACCAAGTTTTCATTGGCTCATGCACCAACGGCAGGCTGGAAGATCTGAGGGTGGCTGCCCGCGTAATAAAGGGCCGCAGGGTCAGTAAGGGCACGAGGCTTAT
>DQZA01000173.1 GCA_011042035.1 Desulfobacteraceae bacterium | reverse complement strand
GGTGCGAGAAAAATTATTATCTCGGGTTTCTCTTTATCAATCTCAACTGCCTCCAGAGGCTTAAACACGACATATTTTGCGGGTATATCCATAATTGGCAAATTATCAACAAAGTCTTTTACAAGCTCTCGTGTCTTTACATACCCTTCACCTTTCAAAAAATCCTCTAGGAACTCCTTGGTAACAAAGTCTTTGATGTGCTCTGCCGTTTGCTTACCCTGGCCCCATTTCTCGTTTCCATTAGACAGGAAATAATAAAAGCATTCAATTCCTCCCGGAAAGTCGTGATACACATTGCCAAAGCCAAGACCTACCCCTCCTCCCCAGCAACCATAAGTCTCTTTGCTGAAAACCGCCGTGCCACCCTTAGCAGCCGCCGCCAGCATCCACATGACACAACCCCACTTACCCTTCTTGAACTGTTTCGCCTTTTCGGGCATTTCATCGGTCCACAGAATCGCAACAGGACCATACTTTAGTTTAAGCGCCTCAGCTACTTTACTTTTCATAAGATATCCTCCTTTCAATAAATTAACATCCTTTGGCATCCATTTATAAACGCATCCATATGAAGCGTGTCATTGTGCCAATTATGACAGGAAATATGAGGCTGGCTATCATTCTTGCGCAAGCAAGCCTCCACCCCAGCAATGGTACCTCAAAAACTATGAAACGGTTGAGGCCCAACAGGGACCAAGAGCTAATGTAGGCCATCATTGGTGCCAGTCCTACCCCGCTCTTAAGCAGGGCAGCCACGATGGGAAATTGCACGTAGGGTCCTCCAGGGGTAACTGCACCTGCTAAAGTACCCAGTATTAGCCCCCGCAGACCTGAGCCCTCTCCCATCCAGCTTTTCATCAACTCACGGGGTAACACCTTCCCCAGCAACCCCGCTGCAACAAAGGCAATGATCAAAACAGGGAGTATGTCCCAAAACATTTTTCCGCCATCCTTCAGACCATCCAAAAGCAATGTGGGGGACTTCCTATAGGCCAGGATTCCGAGGGCCACCACAAGGACCAGCATGATAATCAAGGTAAAATCCATTTTGCTTCCTCTTATTTTCATTTTCCGCCTAGATTAGTTATGAAATTAGTCGGCCACAGCAGGCCCTGCCAATAACAGAACTTACGGTGATGACAACTCTGCCTTCTATATTCATGATTCGATATTCGACATTCGATATTACCAGCTTCCGCGCCTGCCCTCTCCCTTGAGCCTTACCACTTCATCATTATGCCTTAAGCCCTATGCCCTATGCCTCTATGACAAACATCCCTCTAACTTCCTGCTTCAACACCTTCCCCATCGTGTTCTTCGGTAACCCACTGACAACACATATTTCCTTTGGGCATTTCCAGTCGTGAAGATACCTTCTGCAGTAGGTCCTGAGTTCCTGGGGATCAACCGAAGCCCCTGCACGTGGCACAACGGCTGCCACCACCCTTTCACCCCACCGTTCATCAGGCACACCCACCACACATGACTCCGATATATCAGGGTGCTGATTAATCACATCTTCTATCTCCTTTGGCGAGATATTCTCTCCCCCTGAGATAATTATATGTTTAATCCGATCCGTAATGTAAAAATACCCATCCTCATCCACTCTGCCCAGATCACCGGTGCGAAACCAACCTTCCACAAAGGCCTCCCTCGTTTCATCTGGCTTTCTCCAGTAACCGGGTGTTATAGATGGTCCCCTCAGCCATATCTCTCCCACCTCGCCAAAGGGCATATCCTTACAGCTCACAGGATCTACAATGCGCACTTCAAGATCAGGGAGTGGAATACCAACAGAGCCTGGTTTTCTTTTACCATACAAGGGGTTGGAAAAATTCATCCCTGTCTCTGACATCCCTTCCCTCTCCACGGGCTCCTTGCCAAAAACTTCTCTAATCTGCTCAAAGTGTTTGGGTAGCAGTGGTGCCGATCCCGATGCCCAGAGCCTGATATGGCTAAAATCCGGTCTTCTATCGCCAAGATAATCGAGCAATCTAATATACATAGCTGGCACTGCCATAAACACGGTGCAGACATCATACCCATCCTTCTTGGATAAAAGCCTTATTACGTGCTCAGGCCTGAATTGATCTAGCATCACTATGGCTGCCCCGGCCATCAATGCCGTATGAAAAGCAAAGCACAGACCATGCACATGGAAAAGGGGAAGGGCATGGCAAATCACGTCCTTTGAGTTTATCTCCCATACGTGGATGACACTGAGTGCATCATGGACAAGATTGGCGTTGGTAAGCACGGCTCCTTTGGGTTTTCCTGTTGTCCCGGATGTGTAGATGATCATAGCAGGATCATCGGGGTTTATATTTTCCGCCACTGCTTCGGTTGAAAACCCCCTAAATAACTCAAAATCCTGGTAAGGCAGCTCGGTGTCCACTGCCATCACCAAGCGCCCTTTTGCGAGATCATCAACAATCCGCTGCTGCGCCTTGCCACAAACAATTACGGAAGGATCAGCATCTTCAATAAAATATTTCATCTCGGTTTTTTTGAATGAAGGATTGAGAGGGACTGAAATTGCTCCTATCTTTTGCAGGCCGATGTAAACCACTACAAACGCCAGTGATTTTGGCAAAAACAGAATCACCCTTTCGCCTTTGTGCACACCCATGGCCCTTAAGGCATTAGCGGCCCTGTTTGACTCTTCGTCCAACTGCCTGCAAGTGAGCTCTGTTTCCTTTCTGCCCTTCCGATAAAAGACAATGGCCCTTTTCTCTGGATATGCACTAAAGGTATCTTCAAAGTAGTGTGCAATGGGTTTATCCATGGCCTTTTCCTCTCAACTTCCTAAACAAGATGCAATGCCAGTCTCTCAGCATTTTCATTTTCGGATCACACCAAATATAACATTTATCAGAATTCTTGGCACGCCCTAACATCCTCCTTTTACCTTACATTTGGGCCCCCATGTTATTTCCTTGCACTTGTTAAGTCAAAGCCATATGATTCCTATTGATCAGGATCAGCTTTTAGGAGGATAAATAATGAAAAGGAATCTTCTTCTCGCACTGCTGGGTATACTTATTGTCTTGGCCTGGTGGGCTATATCCATATACCCGGATTGGTTATGGTTCGGCAGGCTTGGCTATGCCTCGGTTTTCTGGACCACCATTGCATCCAAGGTGGGGCTGGGCCTCTCGGTCTGGCTCTTTTTCCTTATCATTACGCTTATAAGTGTAATTGCTGCTGGAAAACTGAGCAAACGTGCAGGGCTCATTCCCATTACCAAAAGCCCTGACAATCCCCTCTCACAGGCAGGTCTGGCAGGAAGCGCGGGAACGCTTCTCCTTTTGGCCCTAATCCTGTTCATTGGCGTTGTTGTGGGAATAAAGGCCTCTTCATCCTGGGACATGATCCTCAGGTTCTTCCACGCAAAACCCTTTGGTATGACAGACCCTATCCTAAAAAAAGAAGTTTCTTTCTATGTATTCTCGCTTCCATTTTACCTTTTTGTAAAAGATCAACTGATGGCATGCATTATACTGGCTGGAATATTCACCATATTGTGGTATTTCAAGAGTGGCGCCATTCAACTGGTCAACCCCGGCGATTTTTCACAATTGGATCAAAGACCACCGGCAGCTCCAAAGTTCAAAATGGCGATGGTGGCCAAGAAGCACCTCGCCGTGTTGGGTACACTCCTCATTCTCGTAGTTGGGTGGGGATATTACCTTAAAATTTATGGCCTTATGTATTCCAGAAATGGTGCGGCATTTGGGCCCTGTTATACAGATGTGCATATACGCATGCCGGTTTACATCATACTTGCTTTGGCCTGCATTGCATTTGCAGGGTTTCTTCTCATAAGTGTTTTTCGGCTTGCCCGCAACAGGCTCATTGTAATGGGAGCAGTGGTCTGGATTGGCCTCACTTTTGTTCTCTCAAACTTCGTTCCAATGGCGGTTCAAAAATTTGTGGTCAAGCCCAATGAGCTCACCAAGGAATCTATCTATATTACCAATAACATCACCTCCACCACAAAGGCATATGCATTGGATAAAATTCAAGAGGTGAAATTCCCAGCCATAGAACGCCTTACTATGGAGGACATTGAAGCTGATAAGGGCACCATAGAGAACATCAGAATATGGGACAAACGCCCCCTTCTTCAAACCTATAGACAGCTCCAGGCCATACGTCTTTACTACAACTTTCTGGACGTGGATGTGGATCGATATGTGATTAATAACGCCTATAGGCAGATAAACCTCTCAGCCAGAGAGCTCATCCCTAATCAATTGCCTCCCCAGGCTAATACTTGGGTTAATCGCCACTTGATATATACCCATGGCTATGGTCTTGCCGCCAGCCTTGTAAGCGAGGTGACCACAGAGGGACTGCCGCATTTGATAATCAAAGATCTACCCCCCTCTACGGACGTTAACCTGAACATCAACAGGCCCGAAATATACTATGGGGAGGCAACAGAAGGCTACGTGCTGGTCAAAACCAAGACCAAGGAGTTCGATTATCCAAAGGGCGACAAGAACGTCTATACAAGTTACCAGGGTAAAGGCGGGGTGCCCGTTGGGTCGTTGTTCCGTAGGCTCTTGTATTCAGTTGAATTTCTTGACCCCCAGATTGTTTTTACGAGTTATATAAGTGATAACTCGCGGATCATGTACAATAGGCGCATAGACCTGCGGGTTCGAGCCATCACGCCGTTTCTGCAATACGACTCTGACCCCTACCTAGTTATAGCAAAAGGAAGGCTTTATTGGATACTTGACGGTTATACCAGTTCAAACATGTATCCTTATTCCACTAGGACAAAATTTCAGGGAGGAATACGAATCAATTACATACGTAACTCGGTCAAGGCGGTAATCGATGCATACAATGGAGACGTGAGCTTTTATATATTGGATGAAACAGACCCCATTGTAGCAAGTTATAAGGCCATATTTCCGAGTCTTTTTAAAGACTTCAAGGACATGCCCAAGGAGCTACAAAAACATATCCGCTATCCTAAAGATCTATTCAGGATTCAGGCCCAGATTTATCGAAGCTATCATATGAAGGACGTGCAAGTATTTTATAATCAGGAAGATCTCTGGGAAATGCCAAGCGAGATTTATGGCAACTCACCACAAAAGATGGAACCTTACCACGTCATATTAAGGCTGCCTGGAGAAGGCAAAGACGAATTTGTCCTCATGATACCTTTCACCCCTTCCCAAAAAGACAATATGATCGCTTGGATGGCGGCCAGGTGTGACCAGCCAGACTACGGGAAACTGATTGTCTACAAACTTCCCAAGGAAAAACTGGTATTCGGTCCAATGCAGATAGAGGCCCGTGTGGATCAACAGACCAAGATCTCCAGGGAATTGACCCTGTGGGGCCAAAGAGGTTCAACAGTTATAAGAGGGAACCTCCTGGCAATTCCCATTCACGACACATTTGTTTACGTCGAGCCTGTATATCTCGTGGCAAACCAGGAACAAAAATCAGCAGCCCAGCCAGCTCCTACTACTCGTCGTTCACCACTGACCCGCAGGCGCATGGCAGGAAGCTATACCTCGGGGGCCCGCCAAAGTCCAACGGCCGCCCTGCCTGAACTAAAGAGAATTATTGTTGCCTTTGGCAATCGCGTCACCATGCAAAGGGATCTGCAGACTGCCCTATCTGCTCTCCTTGGCAAGACAAGTTATATTCCATCAACCCAGGTGGGCCCAAAGCCGGCCGACCTGCCTTCCAGCGACCTTGCCCTACAGGCCTTAGACCACTACAGGAAAGCACAAAACTTCTTGCGCCAAGGCAACTGGGCTGGTTATGGCAAGGAACTGGACAGCCTTGAGGAAATCCTCAAACAAATGGCGAAACAAAAAAGTGATGAGTGAACTAAAGTGACTAGAGTGAGCTAGAGTTCACCGGCCAATGCCCCTAGGACAAAACAAAGGTCAAAGGAACATCTTTTTTCTTGACAAAGCCTGTGTTAAGTTGTAATTTTTATTCGTTATATGAATATCGCTTCATATATTATAATACTTGTTCAAAAAGGACATAGTGGTCGTGCCCTCAAACGCCCTCCCTAGAAAAGAAAGAGAGCAAATAAGGCATAGGAATGAAATACTGGATGCAGCCCTGAAGCTATTTTCCGAAAAGGGGTTTCATAATGTATCAATGCAAGAGATAGCCAAAGAGGCGGAATTTGCTATTGGTACCCTGTATAAGTTCTTCGATACCAAGGAAGACCTGTACAAGTCCCTGGTATTGCGACTTGCAGAGACCTTTCATGAAAGACTTTCGTCAGTTCTTGATGCTCGTGACAGCGAACTAAACAAGTTGAGAAAGTTTATTGTCGCAAAGGGAGAGATTTTCTCTGAAAATTTACCAACGATCCGTCTGTATTTTGCTGAAGCAAGGGGTGCAAGTTCAGATACCAAGACTGACCTGAATGCTAGGCTGTGGAAAAGCCGCGACGAGGTTCTTCAAAAACTTACCAGAGTGTTCAGGAACGGCCTTAGAAAGGGTATTTTCAATGACATAGCAGACCCTTACTCCCTTGCTGTTGCCTTTGATAGCCTGAGTAATGGCTTCCTTTTCCTGTGGCTCAAGAACCCCGACAAGCACCCTTATCCTGATAAATTAGATGTCATAATGAATATATTTTTCAATCAATTGGTAGCGAAGAAAGAAGCGGCCCTTGATGGTATCAAAGATAAGAAAAACGAGTGAGAAAGGAGGCTTGCTGATGAAGGCCCTCTTACATAGAATCCTCGTCATGGGTTTGGCCCTTTTCTTGATCGCGCCTTCCATGCGCACCTATGGAAAAGACCAAGTGGCCAGGCTGACTCTGGATCAGGCAATTAAGGAAGGTATCACTAATAATAGGTTGATACGAGAGGCAGAAGAACAGGAAAGGGTTGCAATTCAACTTGAAAAAAAGGCACGGGCGGATTTTTTCCCAAAACTTTCCACCTCCTACACCTATTCTCGCTTGAGAAATAATCCTTATACCTACTTTACGACCCAAAAACCCGTCCCACAAACGAGCAAAATAACCGTTGGACCCAAGGACAATTTTACCTGGGATTTTGACATAACTCAGCCCCTATTTACCGGTTTTGCCCTGACCACAAAGCGCAGGCTTGCAGCGCTGGATATTGACCTCAAGCAGGTGGTAAAGCAGCAGGCTGTCCTTGATGTAATAAAAAAGGTAAGGGTTGCATACCTGAATATCCTGCTCGCAAAAAGAGCACTCGAGGTGGCAGATGAAGAAGTTAATCAGCTAGAGGCCCATGTACACGACGCAAAGCAATTACATAAACAAGGCGTGATACCGTATAACGATTTACTAAAATCACAGGTTGCGCTAGCCCAGGCAAGGCAAAACAGGGTTAAGGCACTCAGTAACCTTGATGTGGCGATTGCAGCGCTCAACTCCCTGCTAGATAGGCCCATAACAACCAAGACTCAAGTAATGGAATTGCCACCTTTTAGCCCATCATACTATGAGCTTTCCTCTTTGCTCGAAAAGGCGATCCGCGATCGTCCTGAATTGAAACAGCTAGAGATCGCAATAAAACAGGCCGATATGGCAGTTCGTCTTGCCAAGAGCGCTTATTATCCCCAGGTATTTCTCAATGGCCGCTACGAAAGAAAGGGAGATAACTGGCAGGCATCAGAAAACGACTATAACAACGATCACAATACCATTGTATCGCTCCAGCTTACGTGGTCCCTTTTCGAATGGGGAAAGAGGCGGGCGGATGTCTGTGCAGCCCTTCACAAAAAAAAGGCATTGCTGGAAAAAATCGAAGGCATAAAGGAAAGCATAATGCTAGAGGTAAAACAAGCATACCAAGATCTTAAGGTTGCGCAGGAAAATATCCACACAGCAATTGAAGCCCTGGAGCAGGCCAAGGAAAACTATCGCATAACTGATCTACAATACAAGGAAGGGATCACAACCTCCACAGAGGTCTTGGATGCCAGGGCATTTCTCACCCAGGCTGAATTCAACTATCACAGGGCCCTTTACGGCTATCGAATAGCAAAAGCTGAACTGGAAAGGGCAATTGGAACCGAAGGAGATCTCGCAAATGCCAAGTTCTAAGTCCAAAGGGAAAGTGGGACTTCTTATAGCGCTGGTGATCATCATTGTTTTCGGCGCTATTACCTTCTTTAATTACTGGCGCTTTAGAAATATAAAGGCCGAGAAAGTTGAACGCAGTGAAATCGTGCCAGTAGAGACAGCTGTTGTTCAGATGATGGCGCTCAAAAATATTCTGAAGTTAACGGGGGACATTCGCCCTTTGAAGGAGGTCTATGTAACCCCAAAAATACCGGGGAAAATCATAGAAAAAATATTCGTCGAAAAGGGAGATGGGGTAAGGAAGGGAGATCTTATCGCCACGCTTGAAAAAGACACAATAAAGGCCCAAATCGAACAGGCCAAGACACAGTTGGCCTCAGCTCGCGCCAGACTCAATGAAGTTGAAGCCAATCTCGCGCTTGTTCGCAAGGACAGGCGGCGACTCGAAAATCTCTTCAAGAAAAAGGCCATCTCACAGCAAAAGCTTGATCAAGTTAGAGCCAAGTACACGGCCATGCTTGCTAGCAAGCAGCTAGCACAATCCCAGATCGAGACTGCGAGGGCCTCCCTCCATCTCCTTGAAATATTGCTCAAGGACCATGAGGTTCGATCTCCCATTGCGGGCCATGTTTCAGCCAGGTATGTGGATGCTGGAAACATGTCTAACACAAGTAAACCCATAGTCAGGATCTCAAGGGAGGATGTGGTTAAGATTGTCACTACCGTCACAGAAAAGGACTACCCGCTTATCAAGAAGGGTATGAATGCGCAGGTCTTTGTTGATGCATTCCCCGGCAAAAGCTTCGAGGGCACTGTGACTGTAGTAAATCCGACACTCGATCCTGGCACGCGTTCGGCACAGATTGAAATAAGGATTCACAACAAAGCTCTGGCTCTCCGCTCTGGCATGTTTGCCCATATTCTTCTTTCCCTGGGACAACGGCAGGCCCTTGTGGTCCCAAGAGAGGCATTGAACCGCTTGCCTGGCACAGGGAGCTATTATGTCTTCTGCGCAGAGGGAGGCAAGGCCGTCTTAAAAAACATCAGTGTTGGTGAAATCCAGGGCAACTATGCTGAAGTGACCGAAGGATTAAAGGAGGGCGAGGGAGTGATCATTCGGGGGCAAAACCGGGTCAAAGATGGCAGCCCAATAAAAGTGATCACAGAAAGGCAGGGGTCGGAGGAAGGCTAAATGAAACTCCCCGAATTCTCAGTCAAACAACCCGTTGCAAGCCTTATGCTGTTCCTTGCCCTTGCCATGATGGGCATATTTGCCATAACAAGGCTAAACATCGATATGCTCCCTGACATTAGCCCTCCCGTCATCTCCATCCTCACCTCCTGGTACGGCGCCAGCGCCTCGGATGTAGAAACGGAAGTCACCGAGCCCATAGAAGACGTGGTGAGCACCGTTAATAACCTGGATACGCTCACATCGAAGTCCATGGATAATCTCTCCCTGGTCTCATGCAAATTCGACTGGGGCACGGACCTCAACGTGGCAAGCAATGATATTCGAGACCAACTTGACCTGGCAAAGAGATATCTCCCTGATGATGTAGAAAAGCCCATACTGTTCAAATTCAGCAGCGCAACCGCCCCTATCTTGTTTATGACGATCAGTGGGCCTAAGAGCTGGCCAAGGCTTTTCCACATTGTTGACAAGCAGGTGGTAGATGAGCTTAAGAGAGTTCCGGGAGTAGGCGCCATTATTGTGCACGGTGGGCTCCGAAGACGCATCAATATCTATTTCGACCTCGCAAAACTAGAGGGCTACGGGATTTCACTGGCCAGGGTTAACCAGGTCCTGGCAGCACAAAACCTCAATATTCCCGCTGGCCGCATCAAATCAGGCACTAGAGACTATTTTGTACGCGTTCCAGGCCGATATAAGTCAGCCCGAGAGGTGGCGGAAACGGTTATAGGCTACTTCAATAATGCTCCCATATACCTTAAAGATGTTGCTGAGGTTGAAGATGGATACGAACCACAAGATGTAAACGGTTGGGGTGACGGTTTACCGGCCCTTGTCCTCATTCTGCAGAAACAAACAGGCAAGAACACGGTCAATGTGGTACGTCGGGTCAAAGAAAAACTAAAGGAGCTTCAAGAAGTTCTACCCTCTGATGTAAAGATCAACATAATAATGGACTCCTCTGAGGATATCCTGACCTCAGTAAAGAACCTAAGAACCACTCTTTTTTATGGGATCTTTTTTGTAATACTCGTTACTCTGGCTTTCCTCAGACGGCTTAGAACGGCATTTATCATATCACTCACCATACCCTTTTCTCTCATCATAGCCTTTATCCTCCTTTACCTCTTTGGTTACACCATAAACCTTGTCTCCCTTATGTCTCTGGCCATTGCCTCAGGCATGGTAGTGGACAACGGTATCGTAGTGCTTGAAAACATAATGCGTCACATCGAGCGCGGGGGAAGGATCAAGACTGCTGCCATGCTCGGGGCCAGCGAGATGGGCCTAGCCATTTCTGCTTCTACCCTCACCACCGTGGTTGTTTTTGTCCCCTTGATGTTTCTGACAGGCCTTGCGGGCATTATTTTCAAGCAATTGGGAATTACCCTTGTGGTGACTCTCACGGCCTCCCTGCTAGTTGCCTTAATGTTGATTCCCACCCTCGCCTCCAGGCTGGTAAAGGCCACCCCAAAGGCCTTGAAACAAAGAACAGGTACCATAGGGAAGCTTTACGGCCTATCAGAGGAGGGCTTTGAATTCCTTGAGCGACTTTACGCAGGCATACTCGGCTGGGCCTTAGGGCACCGAAGGACCGTCGTTGCACTTGCAGTTGTTATTTTCTTGAGCAGCATTTCCTTGATCCCGTTTCTGTCCACATCCTTTTTTCCAAAGGTGGATAGCGGTGACATAAGCATCCGATTTCGCCTTCCAGAGGGCTCCCGCATAGAAGAAACCAACAAGGTAATGGAGGCCATCCTTAAAAACATAGACGAGGTAGTCAAGCCCGAGGAAATGCGTCATTCGTACGCCTTTGACGGTGAGACAAAAGAAGGTATAGGAGTGGCACTAGGATTTGACCAAGGTCCAAACGTGGGAAGCATCGGCTTTAAGCTGGTGGACAGGGACAAAAGAACCCGCTCTGCTGATGAGATAGCCGCTGCATTGAGAAAACGCGTCAGATCCATCCCGGGCCTTAACAAGATATACGTGAGGGCAGAAAGTGGCATTACATCCATCTTAATGGGCACCGGCAAACCGGTGTCTCTGGAAATACAGGGCCCTGACCTGGAACAGCTGGTTCGGCTCGCCAATCAGGTTAAGCAAAAGATGCTGGAGATCCCCGGTCTCGTTGATGTGGAGATAACCCAGAAGGATCCTCGACCTGAACTCTGGGTAGAGGTTGACCGAAAAAAGGCCTCAGCTCTGGGTTTGAGCGTTGCCAATATTGCAGTCACTCTTAGAAACTATTTCTACGGGCTTGAGGCAACTAAGTTCAGAGAGGCTGGAGACAACTACGATATTTTCACTCGGCTCACGGAAAGAGACAAGAACAACCTTTTTAATCTTCCCGAGGCACCAATATACACCCCAGACGGCCGCATGATAAAACTAAAAAACATTGCAAAAATTATACAGGACGAGGGGCCAATTGAGATCGAAAGAAAAAATAGGCAAAAGATTGTAAAGGTGGAGGCTGATACCTTCGGCAGATCATTAGGAGCCGTTACCACGGACCTAAAAAAGGCCCTCTCCTCTTTGGAAATTCCTTCTGGAGTTTTTGTCAAGTTTGGAGGCGAAGTGGAGGAACAAAAGAAGGTGTTTAAAGACCTCACCATACTCCTTGTGATGGGTATCTTGCTGGTGTACATGGTAATGGCCTCTCTTTTCGGCAACCTGCGGGACCCTTTTATAATCATGTTTTCTGTTCCCTTCGCCTTTACAGGTGTTCTTTATGCCTTTTATCTCACCGGGACCACGCTGGGTATTATGTCCTTTATGGGAGTCATCATGCTCATGGGGATTGTTGTGAACAATGCAATTGTACTGCTGGATTATATTCACCTACTTCAAAGACGTGGCAGACCCCTTTTTGAGGCGGTCACTGAGGCAGGCCGCAATAGACTTAGACCGGTGCTCATGACCACCCTTACCACCTTCTTTGGAATGTTTCCCATGGCCATATCCAACAGGGTGGGTGCCGAGGCATGGAATCCCCTCGGCATAACAATGCTGGGCGGGCTGACGGTTTCGACCCTAGTCACGCTAGTGCTCGTGCCAACCATTTACTACATTATGGAAAGAAGAAAAGAAGCCAGGAGTTAGGACCAAGAAGTTATAACAGCTTTCATCCCGCCCTTTAGGCGGGTAGCAGCCTGCTTCTTTGTGTGAGCAAAT
>DQZA01000306.1 GCA_011042035.1 Desulfobacteraceae bacterium | reverse complement strand
CAATACATAGATGCCCTGGACCTTGTTTACTTGGACAAGGACGGGAACGCGCTGAGCACACCTGTCTCAGACACGCGAAAGATAAGATCTGTTCAGATCACGCTTTTGGGCAGGACAGCAAAGCTGGTTCCAGGTTACAAGGACACCACGATTTATACCAATCAGCAGGGTGACGTGATCTTCGGCCCCGCAAACGATGGCTACAGGCGGTTGCTCTTGACAACCGAAGTTCTGTGCAGAAACCTCACCTTGAGATAGGGTCTTGGCCTCCACTTAAGCAGGGTACCGGCTTGAACCTGGGTTAATAACAATGAACAGGCCATTACAAAATAGAAATAACTTGCTTGCGAACCATCGAGGGTTCACCCTACTTGAGGTAGTTGTGGCCGTTTCAATCCTTACCGTGGGTCTCCTTGCCATTGCCAAACTCCAGGAGGCTGCCATAAGGGGCAATAATTACGCCGACACATACGCAATAGCCACCACCGTGGCCTCCGACAGGGTGGAAAAGCTTCTCGCATTGGAAATGGAATCCCCCCTTTTACAGGACACAGACGGTGATGGCTCGGCAGGTTTGGCTGATACGGGGACAGATGCAGATCACGCCTTGACAGAAGAGATAAGTGGCACCTCCTTCGACGTATATTGGAATATTGCCCCTGACTCACCAAATCCAGGCAACAAGACCATAGAACTAATAGTATTATGGAATGATCGGGGAAGGACCAGGCGTCTGGAATTGACGCAAGTAAAGTAGGAGTCGTGTTTCATAGGGGCGGAAAATGCTTCGGATCATTAGGGCAATGGATAATTCCATGGGCTCGGTTCTTGTAATAGCCCTTTTGATATTGGCCCTTTTGACCATCACGGGGATTGTGGTGGCAAAAATGACCATGAATGAAATCAGGGCCTCTTCGAATATCGCCAATCACAAAATGGCCTTTTATGCTGCTGAGTCGGCAAGGAACTATGTTGCGCAAAGGCCTGATTTGTATGGTCCTGATAATATGGATCCTTCGAGCCCTGTCAACTTCGAATCACCTTCCGGAGCATTAGGCCCACATCAGTCCTTTGATGGATATGTGCAGTACATTGGGGTCGGCCGCGTGCCCAGAGGATCAGGTTTTGAGGTCGGATCATTTAAAGCATATAAATATAAAATGAGATGCAATGGGTACGGTCCCTCGGGTGCAAAGAGTCGTGTGGAAACAGGTTTTTACAGGGTAGGCTATTAGTTTATGAAGAAAATCAGTCTCATAGGAATTGTTTTATTGCTTTTCATGGCCTCTGTCGGGATAGGGGATGATACTTGTATCTTCCCGCCTGACCAGGATTCAGAAACATTTGTAAGTTTCGTGGCCCCGGTAATCCCTGCCGATGGCACAACCAGCGGCAGTTTTGTGTATCTGGCATTGTTTAGACCCAAGACTGGCAATTTTTGGGAAGGAAACGTCATCAAGCTGGGCCTAGATGACCAGGGTAATATTGTGGATGCCAACGCAGAGTTGGCGCTCGACAGCGAGGGTAATCTGAAACCTGATGCTGAACCCATTTGGGCTACAAAAGACTGGGCAGATATTTCGAAGCCTAATTATGTCCACAATTCCAACAGAAAGATATATACATACCTTGGCTCATCCCAGAGTCTTACTGATTCCACCAATGAGTTCAAATTATCCAATGCTCTTATCACCGCGCCCATATTAGGCAATCCAACACATACGGTGCAAGAGATAATTGGATATGTGAGAGGTGCAGATGTATTTGACGAGGATGGAGATGGAGATATCAGCGAGAACAGGTCTTTCATAGTAGGTGATGTAATGCACAGCACGCCTTTGATTGTCCGTTACCCATATCCTGACGGCACTTCGCAAACTTATGTTTATTTTGGAGCCAACGACGGCATGCTTCATGCTGTTCATGACGCCTACACGGCTAGCAATGGAAACCTGACAACCCTTGGTGAGGAGGCTTGGGCCTTTATCCCCCCTGATCAACTCCACCGTTTGAAAGATATGGTAGAAGGTGAAGGGCACACCTATTATGTTGATGCCAGCCCCAAGGCCTTCACCATAGACGTAAATGAGGATGGGATAATAGATAGTAGCGACGGAGATCGGATCATCCTGATTTGTGGGGAAAGAAAGGGGGGCACAAGCTATTTTGCACTGGATATCACAGACCCCGAAGATCCCAAATTTCTGTGGATGATCAGCCCCTTTGATCACACGTCCTCTCTCAACCTCCCCTCCGGAGCAGGCCCTGACGTCATAGTGCCGGAACTTGGTGAGACCTGGTCTGAGCCTGTGTTCGGAAAGGTAAAGACCGCCGATGATGACACAGTTGGGACACCGGTGTTTTTCATAGGGGCCGGATTTAGTGCGGACAACTCTGCTGGCAAGGCAATCCTTGCCATCAATCCCATTGATGGGTCTGTGGTGAAGCGTTTTAAAAACGGTATCGCGGGAATCACCCAAATGAATTTTTCAATTCCAAGCACTGTAGCAGCCATTGACGAGGACGGAAACGGTTTCATTGACAAGCTCTATGTTGGAGACGCGGGTGGGCAGATATGGCGGGTTGGAAGATTTACCGACTCGGAAGAAGAACCTTTGCCATTTCCCCAGTCTAATGAAAACATATTCTCGTGGAAGGCCCACCGGTTATTCACTACACCGCCTTCACCCAAACGCCCTTTCTTTTATCCCCCAAGCGTGGTATTCGAAAAAGGCTACGATCTTCTTCTCACTGGCACAGGAAATCGCGAAGACCCGTGCGACACAAGCAGCTCTGATAGAATATATGCCATAAAGGATCTGCACGACGATATTACCCTCACAGAACTTGATCTTGTCGATGTAACCGATCTGGAGGGTTCCACCAACCCGAATCTTTTTCCCGACTTGGACAATGAAACAGCAGACGTGGACAAGAATGGTTATGTTGATAGGGGCTGGTTTATCAGGCTGGCTCCCGGGGAGAATGTCTTGGAAAAAGGCTTATTATTCAACAAGGTTTACTATGTAACAACGTTTACCCCTGATGGGGGCCAGGGCACGGCCAGGCTATATGCCCTATCTTACAAGACCGGCGCACCAGCCCTTTTCACAGAAAATGGCAATGACACCTGGAGCAAAATCGTGGGTGTCGGTGTACCCTCTAAGCCCATAATGTATATCGGAAGAACCAAATTGAGGTTATTTGCATCAACAGCCACTTCCCTTGTTGGAGGCCCCGGTCCTGGTCCCGCCACATCCGCGGAAGCTGCTATCCTTGAAATCCAGCCCCTTGCACCTTCATCAAATCTCTTTTATTTATGGTGGATAATCCTCTAGAAACCCTTAAATTCTCATGGCCATGAACATAAAAAAAGGACAAGTTCTCCAACTCAAAATTGAAAAGATGGCCTTTGGCGGCCCTGGGATTGGCTTTGTGGACGGCTTTGTGGTCTTTGTCCCCGCCAGTGCGCCAGGAGACAAGCTCAGGGTTAAGGTCTTCAAGAAAAAAAAGGACTACGCTGAGGCACGTATCCTTGAAATACTAGAGCCATCAGATGCCCGAATTTCCCCGCCTTGCCCGTATTATCCCCATTGCGGAGGTTGCCAGTGGCAACATATCGCATACACATACCAACTCCAATACAAAGAAGGCCTGGTTAGAGAAGCCATCGCCAACATCGGAGGCCTTGGTGATGCCGCAGTCAAGCAAATCATCCCCTCCGAACTCATCACAGGGTATCGCAACAAGATGGAGTTTTCCTTTTCTTCCAGAAGATGGGCCCTTCCCCAAGAAATGCCCTTGAGTGAAGATGAAAAAACCTTTGTATTGGGTCTGCACGTACCCGGAACCTTTAATAAGGTCCTTGATATATCGCAGTGTCTTCTTCAGCCAAAAACGGCTAACCAGATACTACGGGCGGTTCGGGACGAAGCCAAACAAAGCGGGTTGCCTGCGTATGATATCAAATCACACCAGGGCTTTTGGAGGTATCTCACCATCAGGCACTCCGTGGCATTTGATGAGTGGATGGTGAATATTGTGTCGTCTGGAGAAAATCCCTCAATAAAGACCATGGCCGCAAGGCTAACCGAGTCCGTAGCAAATATCAAAAGCATAGTTAACAACATAAGCCAAAAAAGGGCCGGGGTGGCCATAGGCGATTACGAAAAACTGGTGTATGGGCAACCGTGGATAAGGGAGAAAATCGGCCCTTACGTTTTTCAGGTTTCAGCAAACTCTTTTTTCCAGACCAACACTCGTGGGGCTAAGAAACTTTACGATGTAGTGGCGGATTACGCGCGTCTAACCGGCAAAGAGATGGTATTGGATCTTTACAGCGGCACTGGCACCATTGCCTTGTATCTGGCGGCCAAGGCCGCAAGGGTCTTGGGCGTAGAGCTCAACGCAGCGGCTGTATCCGACGCGCTCAAGAATCGAGACCTAAACAAAGTTGATAACGCGTCCTTTATCCAGGGTGATATAAGGGACCAACTCCCTTTGTTGAAAGAGGTCCCGGATGTACTTATAATAGACCCCCCACGTTCAGGAATGCACAAGGACGCGGCCAAACAAATTAGCGAACTTGGTGCCGACACCCTTGTATATGTTTCCTGTAATCCCGTTACCATGGCTAGGGACCTTGCCATGCTAAATGAGTATTATGAATTGGTGGAGATACAACCGGTAGACATGTTCCCAAATACGCACCATGTGGAGGCCGTAGGGCTATTGAAACCAAAGGGGTCAAGTATGATGGTTAATGTGTCTTAAAAGCTAAAAAATCCATTGACATCCAATGGATATTGGGCCATAGTAGATAGCTCGAAACAACTCTGGTACCCCGAAAGTAAAGGGGGTGATTTTTTGCCAATTGTGCACATTTATTTACCTAGCCAGGAGCGCTATTCAACAGCCTCCCGGATAGTTATACCTGTGCTGCCTTTTGAGGGCTTTCGAACCTTTAACAGCAAAAGGGGTTATTGCTCCCATGTGATGGATTGAAACCAGCCTGGGCATTGGCCCGTTTGCTTGGATAGGAAAGGGAAAGCACCTCAAAAACCCAACATGAGGTGCTTTTTTATTTTAAATGATAAGGCGGTGAAATAATGAAAGTTATTGTTCAGGACAACCAAATAGAAAAGGCCATCAAGGATCTCAAGAGGAAACTTACAAAAGAAGGATTTTTTTCAGAGATCAAGGAAAGGCGCTTTTACGACAAGCCGAGCGTCCAGAGAAAGAAGAAACAAGCCAAGGCCGCAAAACGAAGACGCAAGAGGATGAAAAAGTTTTCTTAATCATGCATGTTTCACCCGGTTTTTCCTTTTATGGGATCCATGAGATACACCAAACACTTCCGCCCAACAAAGGGTTTGGTGTATCTCTTCCCATGGCCTCCGCCGTGTGACGGCCCTACCTTATTCAGTTGATTTTCAAGCCCTTAACCTGATTTTCCTTGACAAAAAAAAGCGTACTATGTAAATACGCAGAACTGCCAGGATCTGCTTTATCAACCTATGTGGAACGAGGCCTATCCTATGGAAAAGAAAACCAATTCTAAGAACACTTCCGTTGTGGGAGGAATTCTGTTTTTCCTCGCGGGTTTTATAGGTTCACTTATTGTTGGTTGGGTGATTTTCCCCATGGTTCTTTATTCCAAGCAGCCCCAACCGCTGAATTTTAGCCACGCAATCCACATGGACCCCGAAAGGGTTGACGGAATTGAAGGAGACACTGAAACAGAAAAATGCCTGTTTTGTCACGAATTCCGCGAAGACGGGACATTTGCGGGCATACCAAGGCTTTCAAAGTGCACCGAATGCCACGACGATCCAGACTCTCCCCTCGGAGAGACAGAGGAAGAGAAAACCTTTTTGAAGACCTACGTAGCCTCTGAAAAGGAAATTCCATGGCTCTCGTATTACCAACAACCAGACTGCGTTTATTTTCCTCACATAGCCCATGTGAAAATGGGTGAACTGGAATGCAAGACCTGTCATGGGGACCACGGCCATTTGGCCCAGCTGCCGCCTTATGAATCAAACCGTATCACGGGATACAGCAGAAATATCTGGGGAAAGCGAATCTCAGGGTATAAGAAACATACATGGGATCGGATGAAAATGGATGACTGTGCCGAGTGCCACAGCAAGATGGGGCACGAGGAGAATAACGCCTGCTTTGTCTGCCACAAATAAGGGGTGAATGCGATGGGAATCACCAGGAGAGATTTTGTAAAGCTAGTTGTAGGAGGAGTAGCGGGACTTCATGTTACTCCACTTCCCTGGAAGTTAACCGATGATATCGCCATTTGGACTCAAACTTGGCCTTGGGTACCGGTTCCTCCCATTGGTGCCTTCAATCACGAAAAGTCAGTATGCACCCTTTGCCCGGGAGGATGCGGCATAAAGGTGCGAAAAGTGGACGAACGAGCAGTGAAAATTGAGGGGCGCACGGACTTCCCCATAAACCCAGGTGGAATATGCCCTGTAGGCATGGGCGGGCTTCAATTGGTTTACGATAAGGACTTAAGGTTTACATCTCCGATGAAACGAGTTGGGCCAAGGGGTTCGGGAGATTTCCTTCCCATCTCATGGGATGAGGCTATTGGCATTCTCGCCTCAAGGATTAAAGGGCTAAGATTGGATGGATCACCTGAGAGACTTGTGGCGATAGATGGAAACAGGAGGGGATCCACTCTGTCTCAACTAATATCCAGGTTGATGCGAGCCATTGGCAGCCCCAATTATATTAGATGCGCATCGGTGGAGGACACTTACTGGATGCTGAATGTGCTAATGCAGGGCAGAGAAGGGCCCATTGGTTTTGACTTGGAAAATTCAGATTTCATCCTTAGCTTCGGATGCGGGCTATTGGAAGGTTGGGGTTCTCCCGGCAGGACGCTTAATACATGGGGAATGTGGCACGAACAAGATCGCAAGGGAAAGGTTAAAATAGTTCAGATAGATTCGAGGGCTTCCAATACGGCTTCAAAGGCCCATCAGTGGGTTGCTGTAAGACCTGGAACTGAGGCAGCTTTTGCTTTAGGCCTCGCCCATGTAATCATAAAAGAGGGCCTGTATAGTAACGAATTTGTCGAAAATTACGCCTTTGGGTTTGATGACTGGACATCATCTGACGGGCAGAAGCATCTGGGGTTTAAGTCACTTGTTCAAAAGAAGTATTCCCCCTCTCAGGTAGCCGATCTCACGGGCGTTGACGCCAGGACCATAGAAACACTGGCACGGAATTTTGCCAAGGCCCGAGCTCCTCTCGCCATTTTCGGAAAAGGCAAGGCATTACTCAACGGCAGCATCTATGAATTCATGGCTATACACAGCCTCAATGCGTTGGTTGGGAACATCAATATGCCAGGGGGTGTATTAGTTCACGATCCGTTGCCCTTGAAGGACCTACCAGAGTTCGAACCTGACCCCATTGCTGAGACAGGCCTAAAGAAACCAAGGATTGATGAGGCTGATACCAAGAAATATCCATTTACTGAGGGGCTGATATACAACTTTGCAAAAGCAGTTTTGGGATCTTCTGGCTCTGCAGTTGATACGCTGTTGGTCTTCGGGGCCAACCCCTCATTTACTGAGCCTGATGGAGGACTTTTTTCTAGGGCCCTCAAAAAGATCCCCTTTATTGTAAGCTTTTCCCCATTTCGAGATGAGACCGCTTTGATGGCTGACCTGATCCTCCCTGACCATACTCATTTAGAGAAAATGGAGGAGATTCTGTGGCCACCAACTTTACAGTATCCCTTTTATGGTGTGTCCAGACCAGTGGTAGGTCCTGTGTTTAAAACCAAGAATGTAGGAGATACGATATTGGAGCTTGCAAAGGCCCTTGAGGAGCCGGTTGCCTCGGCATTCCCGTGGAATAATTACGAGGAGGCCCTAAAAGTACGGGCAAAGGGACTTTTTGAAAGCGGCCGAGGGTTGGTATCCTATGAGGATCAGGCACCTCCTTGGGAACAAATGAAGAAAGGGCGTTCACCTAAGCCCGAGTATACCAATTTTGACGAGATGTGGGACGCTATCAAGTCCTCAGGGATGTGGTACAGGCCTATCCACTCTTTTAAGAACTGGGGAAAGATCTTCAAGACCCCCAATTACAAATTTGAATTTTATAGCACTCAAATTCAGCTCGCCATTGATGAGCTTTCTCAGACTACGGACAAACCGGGACAAACCGTTGACATTATGGCAATACGGGCCTCAAGAGATGAGGTTTTTCTACCCCATCAAGAGCCGCCAGTTTTGCCTGGAAAAAATTCTACGTACCCCCTAGTGATGGTTCTTTACGAAATGATAAATCTTTCTGATAGCTGGATACCAAGCCCACCCTTTTTGACCAAGACGTGGTTTGATAATGAATTGCGAAAGAAAGATTCATTTGCAGAAATAAACCCTCGAACGGCCAAACAATATGGCCTGGAGGATGGTGAAAAAATCGTAATCGAGACCCCTTCGGGAAAAGCTGCCTTGAGGGTGACGCTGTTCGAAGGAGCCATGCCTGGCTATGTTTTTGTGCCACGCGGATTTGGCCACATTGCTTATGATGAATTCCTAAAGCACAAGGGCGTAAACCCCAATCACTTGGTCACCACGGCCAAAGATGCCCTAAGTGGTCTTCCCCTTTGGTGGACAACACCCGCAAGGATAAAGAAAACAGTTTAGGTTTAGGCTAGTAGGATAAGTTTATTACACATTAAAGAGGTACGCCATGGAAGAAACGCATGGAAAAGGCCCCCGCTACGGTATGACAATTGATCTGGACAAGTGTACAGGGTGCGGAACCTGCATGATTGCCTGTGCAGCCGAAAACAATGTCACAGTGTTACCTGATGAGTCTGACAAACAGAGGAATATCGCTTGGATGCTGCTTTACAAGATCACCAATGGTAAGCCTTTTCCCCATACAGAGGTCAGTTATTTCCCTCGTCCATGTATGCATTGTGAACACCACACCCCGTGTGTGTCGGTTTGTCCGGCCACGGCAACACGGATGGATCCTAATACCGGGATAGTCAGTCAGATTTACACACGCTGCATAGGGTGCCGGTACTGCATGGCGGCCTGCCCTTACCACGCAAGGAATTTCAATTGGTATGACGCATACTTCCCAAAGGGAAAAGGCCTTGATAAATATCTTTCCCCAGAGGTTTCTCCAAGGATGAGAGGTGTGGTGGAAAAATGCACTTTTTGCCATCACCGGCTTATGAGGGCAAAGGAAAAGGCTTATGCAGAAGGACGTCGAGAACTGGAAGAGGGCGAGTACATAACCGCTTGCGCAGAGGCCTGTCCCGCTCAGGCGATAACGTTTGGGGATTTGAACAACCCCAACCACAAGGTTAGCAAACTAGCCAAGAGCCCCAGGGCTTTTAGGCTGTTGGAAAGGTTGGGAACAGAGCCAAAGGTCTATTATTTGTCCAGCAAGGAATGGGTAAGAAAGTTGGCCGATAATTACCGGCCCGAGGAATTGCAACCAGT
Source organism: Desulfobacteraceae bacterium (assembly GCA_011042035.1). Taxonomy (GTDB): domain Bacteria; phylum Desulfobacterota; class DSM-4660; order Desulfatiglandales; family Desulfatiglandaceae; genus B111-G9. Next base: position 3,155 of record DQZA01000306.1, on the reverse strand, counting down.
GATTAAGACTAAGACCGGCTAGTTATTAGGCTGGAGCTTACTAGGAGGCAAGGAATGGATTCAGCATTGATTCCAAAAGGGGTGACAAGGTGCTCTCCAGGGAGGTTTTTTCTTTGGACATTGCCCTGGCTAGGTCTGCTTGCTTGGGGACTCGTTTCAGCTTTCCTCTGCTTGTACAAGGGCCTTAATCAAACAAATATGACCAACTATTTTGCCTTTGCCCTTTGGATCGTATTTGATTTGGGCGTGATCGCTTTGGGTGCTGGTGCCTTCTTTACCGGATTTCTTACCTATATTATTGGCAAAAAGGAACTCAAGGATATCATTAATTCCGCCGTGATTATCGGATTTATTTGTTACTCTGGCGCGGTTGCGATGCTCGGTATCGATATAGGGCAACCACTCAGGGGTTGGTTTATCTTTTGGCACGCAAATGTCCATTCAATGCTCACAGAGGTGTCCTTTTGCATTACTACTTACCTTGGAGTGCTTCTGATAGAGTATATTCCCATAATCCTAGAGAATAGAAAAATAGAAGAAATCCGAGAGCTCAGGTTATTTGGAAACAACCTCCACGAGATCATGGCTGTGTTTGCTGCAACTGGAACATTCCTCTCCTTCTTCCACCAGGGTTCCTTGGGAGGAATGTACGGCGTTATGTACGCGAGGCCCTTTGCAGCCAGAGGCGGATTCTATATTTGGCCCTGGACCTTTTTTCTGTTTATCCTTTCTGCAATTGCGGCAGGCCCATCGTTTACAATCCTTTGTACAAAGCTTGCAGAGAAAATCACGAGAAAGAGACTGGTTCCGGACAAGGCCTTCCAGACATTAGCAAAAATTTCAGGAAGCCTGCTTGCTGTTTACATTGTCCTTAAGATAATTGATACCATTGCATGGGCTTACGGGATTGTGCCCAAAGCTGGGCTAACCTTTATGGATTTTTACAAGGAAGGGCCCTATGGTGTTTGGTTGGTAGTTGCTGAGATCGGGATCTTTGGAATTCTACCGGCTATCATCTTGCTAATTCCAAAGGCAAGGCAAACAGAGGGGTGGTTAATCGCCGGGTGTCTAATGAACTGCACAGGAATAGTCCTTAACAGGTTCGTTTTTGTAGTGGTTACACTGGCCATACCGGTGATGCCCTTTGATAAGTTCGTAAGCTACCTCCCCACATGGCAGGAATGGGGAATTTCACTGGCTGTCATAGGCTATGGTTTTTTACTTTACTCTCTTTCTTATCGATACCTGCCGGTATTTCCCAAGGAAAAGGAATTAAATGCAGCCTAGTAGAATCCACGTGTGTTAGGAGATGAAATATGCTACCGTTTATTTTTGAATGGCAATGGAATGTTGATCACATTATCTTTTTTGGCTTCTTGTATCTGGCTTTGGGAATCGTAGGGCTGGGAATAACAGTTGCCGCCGTTAAAACGGTGTTTCAACTTATGGGCTTTATGAGAGAGAGGCACTTTCATTAAACGCTATTTGTTTCTGCCCTTAACAGGTGCGATTGCCGGATACCAAGGTTTGCAGAAGCTGGACTTGTCTAGCTTCCTCAGATGTTCAACAAAAGCAGGTGCTGGTTGCTTACCTGCTTTTTCTTTTTGCAGTGAGGCAGTAGTAGGGACTATGGGCATCCAACCAATCTCCAGTACCGTGAAGGTAGTAATCTTTGATTGTGATGGAGTTCTGTTTGACTCAAAGCAGGCAAATATCAATTATTACAACCATCTCCTTGAGCGATTTGGCCTCCCGCCTATGAAAGATTCCCAAGTAGAATATATTCACATGCATACTGCTGAGGAATCGGTCAAATACCTATTCATGAACACCCCTTACTTGGACGAGGCACAGGAGTACCGCACTAAAATGGACTACATTCCCTTTATAAAAGACATGGTACTAGAACCTGATGCCAAGGAGTTGCTAGCCTCCCTAAAACCCCGCTTTCACCTAGCTATGGCGACCAATAGAAGCAACACGGTAACAGAAGTGATAAGAGTGCACGGCCTTAATGGCCTTTTCGATATGGTGGTCTCGTCCTTGGATGTTCTGAGACCCAAGCCACACCCTGAGCCCATAGAAAAAATACTTAGACATTTTAGTCTAAGCCCTTCACAGGCTGTGTATGTGGGGGATTCTGAGGTGGATCAACAGACTGCCGCAGCGGCAGGGGTAATCTTTGTGGCTTACAAGAATGAAAAACTTGAGGCGGACTACCATATAACCCGCCTCATGGATATCGCTGCTATTCTGGGAATAGATTAGTTAAGTACTAGCCTGTGGGTAAGACCGTTGGCGTCAGGAATATGAGCAACTCTCTTTTCTCATCATTCCAAGTCTTATTTTTGAATAGCCAGCCAATTATGGGAATATCCTTTAGCCAGGGCTGGCCAGTTTCATTTATGCCCTTGTTTTCCTTGTAAATTCCACCAATAACCACGGTGTCGCCGCTGGCTACCATCATTGTTGTTTCAGCGCTCTTGGTGTTAATGGGAACGATTTCTCCCAAAGCATTGGCGTAATCAGGATAGTCGTCGCTTATCTTCACGTTCATAATAACCATGTTATTGGGCGTTATCTTGGGGGTCACCTCAAGCTTAAGGCTCGCGTCCACCAGTTCATAGGTCATATTCCCATTGCTATCTGTCCCCGAGGGCAGGACAACCTTTGTACCTTGTTGAATTGTCGCTTTGACGGTGTCACGGGTTACGATCTTGGGAGAAGAGAGCACCTTCAATTGCCCTTCTGTTTCCGAAAGGGCTATCTGCGTGTTGATAAATGCACCCGTTAGGCCGTTGCTAGAAAGGGTGGAGAACACAAGTCCCAGATTAGAGGAGAAATTTGGGTGGTTTGTTGAAAAGCTGGGCCCATACAATGTGTTGCCACCTGAATAATTGGCAGCGGTGTTCTTCAGCGCCCATTCAGGGGTTCCTCTCCATGGCATTGATGAATCATTGCGGTGCTGCAGCTGAAAATTCCATTGAATTCCAAGCTGTTTAGAAAAACTCGTTGAGGCCTCCACAATTCTCGCTTCAATCATCACCTGTTTGGTTGGTCTGTCGAGTCTCTTGGCAAGCTCCCTTGCCTTTTTTATTTTGGAAGGCGTATCGGTCATTATAATGGTCTTTGTGTTCTTATCCACGGTGATCTTG
>DQZA01000049.1 GCA_011042035.1 Desulfobacteraceae bacterium | reverse complement strand
TATATTTTGCCGGAGGCAAGATCTCCCTTTACCTTATTGCCCAGCATTGACATTGTCCTTGTCTTTACTTCTCGCCGGTAATCTATGACCAAGCCATTATCAGCCTTGTAATGATTGTGAATTCCTTCAAGAACCTGGTTCAGATCCTGAGCATAACCGGGCCGTAAGCCCCGAGCACAACCAAGGCAGAATATCAGCAAGAAGATGATCTTATATGTCTTTTCTCCCATACACTTCCCTTGGTCTAACCCCGTCAGATGGTCCTACTATTCCTTCTCTTTCCATGAGTTCTATCATGCGGGCTGCACGGTTGTAGCCCACCCGCAGCTTTCGTTGCAACATTGAAATGGATGCCTGCCCCGTGTTTAGCACAATTTCGACTGCCTCGTCATATTTTTCATCCCTTTCTATCCCCAGTTCTTCGGCCTCTTCCTCGGCCTCCATCTTGGACATTATGCTAGCTTCGTAATCAGGCTTTTTCTGGGACCTCAAGAAATCAGTTATCCGGTTTATCTCATCCTCAGACACAAAGGCCCCATGAATTCTCATAATCCGGGCCACACCAGGAGGTAAAAAAAGCATATCTCCCTGTCCCAGAAGGTTTTCGGCCCCGATTGTGTCAAGAATAGTTCTGGAATCTACTTTGGAGGTCACTTGAAACGAGATGCGTGCTGGAAAATTGGCCTTTATTATTCCTGTGATCACGTCCACAGAGGGCCTCTGGGTAGCAATGATTAGGTGAATACCAGCGGCCCTTGCCATCTGGGCGAGTCTGGTGATGGCCTCCTCCACGTCTCTTGACGACGCCATCATGAGATCAGCCAGCTCATCTATGACCAAGACAATGTACGGTAGTAGTCGGTTTTGCTGACCAGTATCATTTTCCAGTTTGGGCAGTTTTCCCTTGATAACTGCCTTATTATAGGTCTCGATATTTCGAAATCCTCGGTCCGAGAGCACCATGTAACGCCGCTCCATTTCTTCTACGGCCCAACGCAGGATTTTCGTGGCCTCCTTGGCAGATGTGACCACCGGGTACATAAGATGGGGGATGTCATGATAGACTGAAAGCTCTATTCGTTTGGGGTCTATCATTAAAAACTTTACTGTGTCAGGATCCACCTTAAATAGGAGGCTATTTATCATGGCATTTATGGAAACGCTTTTGCCTGACCCTGTGGCGCCTGCCACCAGCAGATGGGGCATTTTGGTGAGGTCAGCGATCACGGGGGAACCGGTTATGTCCTTTCCTAGCCCTATGGGCAGCCTGTAACGAGTATTCTTGAATTCGGGTCTGGAAAGCACTTCTTTTAAATAGACCATCTGCCTCTTATTATTGGGAATCTCTATTCCTATAGCGGCCTTGCCAGGGATTGGGGCCACTATCCTGATACTGGGTGCCCTGAGGGCCAGGGCCAGATCATCTGAGAGCCCAGCCACCTTGCTTATCTTTATACCCGGCGCAGGCTTGAACTCGTACATGGTGATCACCGGACCGGGCATAATCTCAGACACTTCGCCCTCCACCCCAAAATCAGCCAGCTTTTTTTCCAATAGCCTTGCATTCATTTCAAGGCTTTCTTGGTGGATTTCAGCTTCAGGTTCCTCTGGGGTGTCATCCAGGAGATCAAACGGGGGCAGAGAGAATCCGTTTCCTTTTTTCATGAATGGAAAGGGTACCTGCTCGGGCTCTTTCTTAGGTTGAGGTGGCAGAGGTACAACTCTGACTTTTGGTTTGGACCTTATTTTTTTCTTCGCCTCTTTTGTTTTTCTTGCCCTTTCCCTTTTTGCCTTTCTTTTGTCAGCCAAGAGAGTCAGCCATTTTGTGCCCAACAGTGCCCACCCCCAGATAGTTGAAAAGATCCATTTCAGGGAGAGGTGAGTTATGTACATTAAGGAAATCAAGAATATGGCCCCGAGGAGAAGGTATGTGCCAAAGCTATTCAGGAGTTGCTTAAGGAAGTGGGAAATATAAAGTCCCACTAATCCGCCGGCGAGCATTTCTCCACCTCGCAGGGCAATGGGCTTGCCCAACCTTAGCCCCAGCAGACCTGCCGTGGTTAATATCAGTGAGGCGAGGCATACTGAAGAGGCCAGAACAGAGTCGAATTCTTCTCCTCGAAATGAGATGACTGCCCAGCCTATGCAGATAAGGATGAGCCAAAAAGAAGAAAATCCCAATGTAAGAAAAAGTGCTCCGGAAAGATGAGCACCTATTGTTCCAAACAGATTCTGGAAATGGCCTAGTGGGCCACTCACATTCCAAATTAACGGGTCAGAAGGATGGAAGGAAAGCAGGCTTCCCCCGATGAAGATTGAAAGGAGTATGGCAACTATCCCGTGGATCTCGTGCCGGATAGGGTGCTTATCGTCCTTTTTTTCTTTTCTCTTTGCCAAGGTTTTATACCTTTAATTAAGGCTTAAGGCTGAAGGCGTAAGGCTTAAGGCCAAATTACGCCTTACGCCTTCTTTACACATGCACAATCAACGGAAGAATAACAGGTCTCCTCTCGATCACCTTGTGAAAAAATTTCGCGAGACGCCTCTTTATTTCCTCTTTTACGACAGATTCATCCTTGTAAAGCTCTTCTCGCTCGTCGTCAAGTACTTCCAACACCACGTATTTGGCATCTTCAATGATATACCTGGCTTCTTCTTCAAATACAAATCCACGGGAGATTACGTCAGGGCCGTAAACGATATCACCGGTTTGTTGGTTAAGAACCAGCAGCACTATGAATACACCGTTTTCACTCAACCGCCTCCTTTCCTTTAGTACCGAATCTCCAATGTCACCCAGGCCCTTGCCATCCACCAGGACTCTCCCAGTGGGAACCCTTCCAGCAAAGGAGGCTTTTTGTTTTTCAAAGCATATCACAGAGCCGTTTGTGGCCAGAAGGAGATTGTCCTGTGGGATCCCCATTTCGGCTGCCAGTTGAATATGCCTTATAAGGTGGCGTATTTCCCCGTGTATGGGAACAAAAAATTTTGGTTTGACTAGCCCTAAAAGCAACTTGAGTTCCTCGCGCTTGGCATGCCCTGAGGTGTGTATCTCTGATATCTTTTCATAGGCCACATCGGCGCCTTGTTCATAGAGTTTGTTGATTATAGCGGTTATGGCTCTTTCATTCCCTGGGATAAAGCGTGAAGACAGGATTACAGTGTCACCCTGTCTTATTTTGATATTCCTGTGTGCACCCTGAACCATTCGCGCTAGGGCAGACATTGGTTCGCCCTGGCTACCGGTAGTTATTATCGCAAGTTTGTCATCTGGAAACTGATCGATCTGCTTTTCCCCTATTTCTTGATCCTCAGGAAAATGCAAGAATCCTTCTTTTCTTGCTATCTGGACGTTGGTAAGCATGCTCTTGCCGCTAAACATTACCTTGCGCCCGTATTTCATGGCCAGGTTTATTACCTGTTGGATTCTCGTAATGTTGGACGCAAACACCGCAACGATAATCCTTCCCCTCGAAGCCTGGAAGAAGTCCTCAAGGGATTTTTTGACATCCTGCTCGCTAAGGGTAAACCCTTCCTTCTCGGCATTTGTAGAATCTGAGAGGAGGGCAAGGACCCCCTTTGAGCCATAGGCGGCAAATCGAGCGAGATCTGTAGCTTGGCCATCAACAGGCGTGGGGTCGATTTTGAAGTCCCCGGAGTGTACAATGATTCCTTCAGGTGTGCTAATGGCCAATCCCACACCATCAACAATGCTGTGATTTACGCTGATAAATTCCACTTGGAAGTCATCGATGGACAGTATTTCGCCAGGACTTATGGCGGTAAGCTTGGCTATGCTCAGTAGCTTATGTTCGCGAAGTTTTTCTTTTAGCAGCTCAAGGGTGAATCTGGTGCCATAAACCGGAAGATTGAATTCTCTCAGAAGGAAGGGCATGGCGCCAATGTGGTCCTCATGGCCGTGTGTGAGAATAATTGCGCATAGCTTGTCATGGTTTTCCCTTAAATATTGGAAATCAGGGATAACCAGGTCAACGCCAGGCATAAAATCTTCGGGAAACATAAGGCCGGCATCCACTATGAGGATTGAGTCGCGGTATTCAAATACCATGATATTGAGGCCGATTTCACCGAGACCTCCCAGGGGTATAAATTTGAGCATAGGTCTTTCTTTTTCCTTTCAGATTTAAGTGAGTGCTAATATCAACTTTGAGTAATTTCTAGAAGTTACAAAAGCTTACCGCTTTATTAACCCAGAGTCAACTGGCTAAATCCACTCCACCGGCATCTAGGGGAGCAGCGGGCAGGGAAGGAGATTGAGGGGAGGGGGAAATAACCTTCAAATCATGGATTGATAATCATTGACAATTTATTTCCCTGAGAATAAATATGCTGCTGACATTAGACAAGGAGAGGCATGCATGAAACTACACGAGTATCAGGCCAAGGAACTATTTCAAAAAGCAGGCATACCCGTTCCCAAGGGAAGACTTCTGACCTCCCGGGATAAGCTTGGATCGGTTCTGGAGGAAGTCCCGGGACCACCATGGGTAATAAAGGCCCAGGTTCATGCCGGAGGAAGAGGAAAGGGGGGAGGAGTGAGGTTGGTTAAGGGCCAGGGCGAGGCAGCAGAAGCCGTAGCCGAGCTCCTCGAAAAGCCCCTTGTAACTCCGCAGACCACGGCAGAAGGGGTAATTGTGCATCAACTGCTTGTAGAAGAAGGGGTTGATATTGATAAGGAGTTTTACCTGGGAATGACGGTTGATAGGAAACTTGCCTGTCCTACCATGATATTCAGCCCATCAGGGGGCATGGAGATTGAAGAGGTGGCAAAGCAATCACCTGATCTGATCTTCAAGGAGCCGGTAAATCCGGCAACAGGCTGGATGCCGTATCAAGCCAGAAACTTGATCTACAAGCTATCCCAGGTGCCCGGGGGTTCCACTGTGAAGGAGCTCAGTTCTACCATGAAAAAAATCTATGATCTTTTTGTGGCCAACGACTGCAGCCTGCTCGAAATCAATCCCCTGGTAATCACGAAGCAGGGCAGTGTCATAGCCCTTGATGCCAAAATGACCATTGATGACAATGCATTATACCGGCATAAGGATTTGGCCCAACTTGATGACCCGAGGGAGAAGGACCCCCTCGAGGTTTTGGCCGAGGCTGCAAGCCTCAACTATATCAGGCTTAATGGGAATATTGGCGCGATGGTCAACGGAGCTGGGCTTGCCATGGCTACAATGGATGTGATCAAGCTGGCAGGAGCAGAGCCTGCCAATTTCCTGGATGTTGGCGGTGGTGCCAGTGAGGAAATGATTACCAAGGGTTTCGAGATTATCCTCAAGGACGAAAGGGTAAGGGCTATCCTTATAAATATATTCGGGGGTATATTGCGTTGCGACGTGTTGGCGCGGGGAGTTCTTGAGGCAGCAAAAAAGACAGATATCGATGTGCCCCTCATTGTAAGATTGGAGGGGACTAATGTAGAGGAAGGGCGTAAAATTCTTGAGGAATCTGATCTGGATTTTCTGGTGGCCAGAGACATGGCAGAGGCGGCAGAGCTCGTGGCAAAGGAAGTAAAGAGACAAGGTTAGGAGCCAAGAGATGAGTATATTGGTGGATGAAAACAGCAGGGTTGTTGTTCAAGGAATAACGGGTAGAGAAGGCACGTTTCATACCCAGCAGATGCTTGCTTATGGTACTAATGTCGTGGCAGGGGTTACTCCTGGCAAGGGGGGCCAGAAGGTGCAGGGAGTACCCGTAATGAACAGGGTTGCGGAGGCAGTTGAAATGGAGGGAGCTAATGTATCGTGCATATTCGTGCCGGCCGCCTTTGCTCCTGATGCGGTAATGGAAGCTGCTGCTGCTGGTATAAGGGTGATCGTGTGTATTACTGAAGGCATTCCGGTTCTGGATATGGTAAGAGTAGCTAATTTTGTTAAGGAAAAAGGGGCCATGCTCATAGGACCCAACTGTCCCGGAATAATTTCACCGGGCAAGACCAAGGTGGGTATCATGCCGGGGCACATACATAGACAGGGATCAATGGGGGTTATCTCGCGTAGCGGGACCCTGACATATGAGGTGGTGGACCAGCTTACAAAGTCCGACCTGGGTCAATCCACGTGTATAGGCATAGGTGGTGACCCAATTATCGGTACTAGCTTCATTGATCATCTGAGATTATTTAAAGAAGACCCGCAGACGGAGGGCGTAGTACTTATTGGGGAGATAGGAGGGACCGCTGAAGAAGAGGCAGCCGAATATATAAGGGCCGAATTCAACAAGCCAGTTCTGGCTTTTATCGCAGGGCGTACAGCCCCTCCCGGGAGACGCATGGGACACGCAGGAGCTATTATATCAGGAGGCCAGGGTAGGGCGGAAGATAAGATAGAGGCCCTGCAAGCAGTCGGAATCACGGTTGTCCTTAATCTGGCAGAGTTGGGCGATACCGCGAAACAGATTATGGCTGGTCAATAAAGGCGGGTTTTCTTGACTCCGGAAGGACCGGGTGCTAGGATGGTTACGGGTGTCAATAATCCTTAACCCTTTTGCCGGTTAGCGGGAAATGACCAAAGTTCTCAATATCAGCGAGCGCCTTAAGACAAAGGACAAGAAGAAAAAGGCCGAACTCTATCGGGACAGGATGGGTGCTATATACAGAGCGATACAGTGTGCCTTTTGCAATCTTAAATGCAGCATGTGTGGCAGGTACTTGAGCAAAGAGGAGGTATCGCGTTCGCTGTTTTCTTCTAATGATGGATTTAATCTGTGCGAGAGTTGTGGATCTGAATTTGAGGATTTCATAAAGATTTCTACAAATCAGTTTACATCAGAGTTGTTTTGGCAAAAAGATGCGTGGCGCAAGTTGTGGTCATCATGGGTTGATTACCAGGAGGCCCTAAAGGCGTTTAAGGATTCTCCGGAATTCAGGAAATTGATCAGAGAACTTGAAGATCAACCATAGGGGGCAAATCATGTTTGGTATAGGAATGCCAGAGCTGATCATAATATTGATCATTATACTTATCATCTTTGGAGCAGGAAAGCTGCCTGAGATAGGGAGTGGAATAGGTAAGGGGATAAAAAATTTCAAAAAAGCTACTCAGGAGGCCCAAGAAGAACTCTCTGCTCCCAAAGAAGAAAAAACCTCTGACGAGGAAAAGTCTTAATGCCTTGTTGGGATCAAAATGGAATGTCATCATCTGAGATGTCAGGTGGTTCTTCCACTGGAAATTCTTCCACAGGTTCTGCTGATTCTCTTCTGCCGCCTGGGCCCAGCATCTGCATGGTCTGAGCGACTATCTCCGTAGTATACCTCTTATTTCCTTCTCTATCTTCCCATGCCCGTGTCTGAATTCTCCCTTCCACGTAAACCAGCCTTCCTTTATGGAGGTACTCTCCGCAGATCTCTGCAAGTCGGCCCCAGGCCACAATTCTGTGCCATTCGGTGCGTTCCTCTTTGCCCCCATCCTTGCTGGTCCAAGATTCCTTGGTAGCAAGGCTGAAGTTGGCTACAGCCGTTCCACTGGGAGTGTATCTTAGCTCCGGATCTGCGCCTAGGTTTCCAATGAGGATCACTTTGTTAACACTGGCCATGGGACTATTCTCCTTTCTTCTGTCTCTCTGTAACAAATTCCATGAATAATTCTTACCTACCATAGGCTTGCATGGATGATCAAGCGGTTTGTTGTCATTTGTCCATATATGCTTTTTGTTTGAAAGGCTGTTTGTTTTGTAGTAGTGAAGCTAAACTTAGCCTTATGATGACTGGGAAATAGACAAAGTTGTAAATGATTTCCGAAAACACGAACTCCACGAAAATAAAGGAACAATCATCAGCATCGGGCCAATACAAGGGGGGGCTGATCCTTGCCCTGTCTTTTACCCATTTTCTCCATGACATTTACTCAAGTTTTCTGGCTCCGCTTTTACCTCTTTTGATCAAGAAGCTCTCCATGTCTTTGTCGGAGGCAGGCTTCCTTTCAACGGTGATGCAGATCCCGGCGCTCCTAAACCCTTATATAGGGAAGATAGCAGACCGTGTCAGCGTCAGGCTATTTATTGTTCTGGCTCCAGGTCTTACTGGTGCCTCCATGAGTCTTATCGGAATAGCCCCCAACTACGCTGTGCTACTTGTTCTTTTATTAGTGGCAGGCATAAGCGTATCCCTTTTCCATGTGCCTGCGCCGGTGATGGTTTCACGGGTTTCTGGTGCGAAGATGGGCATGGGAATGAGCTACTTTATGACAGGTGGCGAACTGGCCCGCACTCTGGGCCCGCTCGCTGCAGTGGGGGCTGTGTCTGTATTCGGCCTGGAAGGATTCTATCCGGTGATGATCGTGGGGCTAGCTGCCTCAGGCTGGCTATTTTTAAAATTTAGGGATGTCTCTATCACTATAGAAAACCCAGAAGACACATCCATCCGTAAGACCTGGCGCGAGATGAGATTCATTCTACTCCCATTGGCAGGTATCCTGGTGGCTCGCGGGTTTATGCATGCCTCTATGGCGGCCTTTCTGCCCACTTTTATAAAGGAGGAAACGGGGAATCTTTGGCTTGGAGGTACCGCATTAACCCTTTTTGAATTTTCAGGGGTGGTTGGTGTGATGAGTGCTGGTTCCTTGAGCGATCATTTTGGGCGAAGAAAGGTTTTGTTGGTCTCTCTATTGGCGGCACCTTTTATGCTTTTTCTTTTTGTATGGCTTCGCAGTTGGCTGCGTTTTATTGCCTTGATGTTTACGGGGCTCAGTATTTTGTCCACCACGCCGGTGATGTTAGCCCTTGTGCAGGAACACGCAAAGGGGAGTCCCTCTGCTGCCAATGGATTTTTTATGATGATCTCTTTTCTTGCCCGTTCGGCGATAGTCGTGGTTGTGGGCTTCCTGGGAGACTTGGTGGGGCTCAGAAATACCTATTTAATTAGCTCGTTTCTAGGCGTACTTGGTATCCCTCTAATATTCGCACTTCCCAAAGACAAGTAAGGTTTTAGCATCGTTACGGGCTGACCCAATACGTCATTCCGGGTTCCGGCCTGCTGGAAGGAGGATTCTGAAAAAGTGTGCTTGAAGACAGGCTGTTTTAATGGTGAAATAGGATAACAAAAGAGACCAGAACGGGAGGCCAGGAGCGGAAGAAAAACCCTCTTGTCCCGATAGTACATTCGCTGCTATCCCCCTAATTATTGAGCTGATACGCCAGAACTGATTCATTACGGAGAAGGATTGCGGAAGGTTAATAAGAACATAGGTAAATACATTTCGCGCATAAGGACTCTTCAAAGGGAGGCCATGCTCAGGGATCGCGTGTATGCTGAGAAGAGTCTCAAACGCATCTTGAAGGGAAAATCTCGAGGTGGTTGTAGTCAAACGATAACGCAGCAACTCGGGCGCTTAGAAGAAGTACTTCAAGAATCAGTTAAACGCAGATCCCTGCGTTACTTCAACAAACCAGAGATCCGGTACCCTGAAAACCTGCCCATTCTTTCAAAGAAAGACGACATCATTAGTGCCATAAGGGCAAACCAGGTGGTGATAATATCCGGAGAAACGGGTTCGGGTAAGAGCACGCAAATTCCTAAAATGTGTCTGGAGGCAGGCAGGGGTATTAGCGGGATGATTGGATGCACCCAGCCCCGCCGAATCGCAGCCACCACTATTGCCTACAGAATTGCCGAAGAGTTGGGAGAGGAACTTGGCCGTTCAGTAGGCTACAAGATAAGGTTCAGTGATAGGACACCCCGTGATGCCTACATCAAGATCATGACCGATGGGATGCTTTTGGCAGAGACCCAAGGGGACGCCAGTTTTTATGAATACGACACCCTAATAATTGATGAAGCCCACGAGAGAAGTGTAAACATTGATTTCTTATTGGGCCTCGTAAAACGCCTCCTTGCCTCACGTCCAGAATTAAAGGTGATAATTAGTTCTGCCACCCTGGAAATAGAGAAGTTTTCATCGTTTTTTGACAATGCTCCTGTTATAGAGGTGAGCGGAAAGGTATTCCCCGTTGAGGTCAGATATCGGCCTTTTGACCCGGAATTGGATGGGGGTGAAGATATTACCCATGTGGATGCGGCCCTCGATGCAGTCGAAGAGATCAGGCGAGAAGACGCCACCGGTGATATATTGGTGTTCATGCCCGCGGAACAGGACATCATTGAGACCTGTGAGAGGCTGCGAGGCAGACTTGATGACAAGCAAAACATCCTTCCGCTATTTGCCAGGCTTTCTGGCCACAGGCAAAGAAAGGTATATACCGTGAGGGGACCAAAGGTTGTGGTTGCCACGAACGTGGCCGAGACCTCTCTGACCATTCCAGGCATCAGATACGTCGTGGACACGGGAGTGGCCCGGATTTCCAGGTACGTTGCTCGAACAAGGACCACCAGCCTTCCCATTTCCCCCATTTCGCAAGCCAGTGCCGAGCAAAGGAAGGGTCGGTGCGGAAGGGTGCAACGCGGGGTATGCATTCGGCTTTACAGTGAGGAAGACTATGAAAGGAGGTCCATATATACCGTTCCCGAGATTTTGAGGGCCAACCTGGCAGAAGTCATCCTAAGGATGACTTACCTGGGCCTGGGTGAGTTGGAGTCTTTTCCCTTTGTAGATAAGCCAAATGCTAGGAGCGTCAAGGATGGCCTTGATCTTTTGATGGAGCTGGGGGCCATCGAAAGGAAAAGTGGGGAAGTACGCCTCACAAAGAGAGGTCGCGAGATGGCAAGGATGCCGCTTGATCCCCGGGTTTCTAGGATGCTCTTGGAAGCGCGCGGCATGGAGTGCATTGCGGAGATAGCGGTGATTGGCGCTGCTCTGAGCATTCAAGACCCAAGGGAAAGGCCCGTAGAAAAGGTTAACCTGGCGGATCAAGCGAGGGTATTTTTTCAGGATGAAAACTCCGATTTTCTTACCCTGTTGAACATATGGAAGGCATACAAGACCATCACAACCAATAATTTGAAGAGAAGATTTTGCAAAGAGTATTTCTTGTCATATCCGAGGATGCGGGAATGGGAAGACGTCCATAACCAGATACTGACCATCTTCAAAGAATACAGTTCACGTACCTATGAAAAACACCGAGAAAGATCTGGCCTTCCCCTTTACGAGAGGATCCACAAGTGCATCTTGAGCGGGTTTCTATCCAATATTGCCGTGAAAAAGAATGGAGGCATCTATCAAGGTGCCAAGGGTAAGGAATTAATGATTTTCCCGGGATCATCTCTTTTCAAAAAAGGGCCAGAGTGGATTGTGGCAGCAGAAATGGTAAAAACATCGCGGCTTTTTGCAAGGACAGTGGCCCGGGTGGAGCCGGGATGGATAGAGGAGGTGGGCGGAGATCTATGCAAGAGAACATATAGTAACCCGCGTTGGAGCAGGGCCTCTGGTAAGGTAGTGGCTTCTGAGCAGGTGGGTGTGTTCGGTCTGATAGTCTCAAAGGGAAGGGCAGTTCCCTATGGTCCGCTAAATCCTCACGAGGCCCACGAGATATTTGTGAGGGAAGCTCTGGTACAAGGAAATATCAGGGAACGGTTTGGGTTTCTTGAACACAATGCAGAGCTGATAGATAGCCTGTCGCTTCTTGAACACAAACTAAGGCGTAAGGGAATAGTGGCAGATGAGGAAAGGATTAAGGATTTTTATAGTGAGCGGCTGCCTGGCGTATATGACCTTGCCGGGTTACGCAGGAGAATCAAGGAGGCAGGGTCTGATGATTTTCTGAGGATGAGCAAAGAGGATCTTCTAGTTGAAGAGCCTGAAGAGGAGTTGCTGACCCGGTTTCCCGATAGCCTTGAAGTAGGTGACAGGAGATTCAGGCTATCCTACAGGTTCTGCCCTGGCAAGGAGGAAGATGGGATCACCGTGTTAGTGCCTTCCTATCTTACATCAGAATTGCAGCCCATGGGGCTGGACTGGATAGTCCCAGGGTTGCTCAAGGAAAAGATAAGGGAGCTAATCAAGGCACTTCCAAAGGAGTATCGGCGCAAGCTTATTCCAGTGCCCCAAACTGCTGAGGCCATTGCTAAAGAACTGGAACAAAAACGAGGACCACTGGCGAGCGCCCTGAGTGAGGCAATACAAAAAAAATTCGATGTTTTTATCCCACCCAAAATCTGGTTTTCTCTGAAGATCCCTGATCACCTGAAACTGCGGATAAGCGTAGTGGACCCCAAGGGTAAAGAAATCATGTCAGGTAGGGATCCCATAGTGCTCCGAAAGATGGAATCCCTATCTAAGATGCGTACGGAGGACACTGAGGCATGGAAGCTTGCCAGAAGGCAATGGGAGAGAACTGGGCTGAAAAAATGGGATTTTGAACAGCTTCCAGAAAAGGTGCATGTGGATGAGGGCACGGTGGCATACCCTGCGCTAGAGGCTGGGCAGGAATGTGTTAATATCAGGTTGTACGCCTCGTCGAAGGAAGCAATGGCGAAACATCTTGAAGGGGTTCGAGTGCTAAGCTGCCTTGAGTTGGCAAAGGAGTTGAAATTTATCAAGAGATCCCTGAAACTACCTGGGGAGGCCAAGCAAGCTGCTATCTATTTTGGTGGAGCGCAAGCAGTTGAAGAAAGCCTGTTTGAACACCTGACCCGTGCTCTCTTTGGGAGGGATGTCCGTACAGGAGAGGCTTACTATGAACAACTTATGGCTGGTAAAAATGCGCTTCAGCCCCTTGCAAGGGAGTTGCTTGAGGCATGTGTC
>DQZA01000170.1 GCA_011042035.1 Desulfobacteraceae bacterium | reverse complement strand
GCCCCTCTTTGACTTACCCGCTTGCAGAAATCCGGTTCTCCATCTTTGTCATCAAAAGCCATGCGCATTTTCTCTTGACATGGTACCCTCACCAGTATACTGATATGACCGTCAGCAGGTATGATGTCTTTGTATATGGCAATTAAGCCCCAAGAATTACAGCTTAAACCGGAGTCTGGTAATGAAACCGAATATCATCAGGCGTAATACTACTTCTGAGCTCGTGATTGAAAAGATCCTCGATATGATCAAAGATGGGAAGCTAGAAGTTGGGGATAGATTGCCGTCCGTCCAAGAACTCCAGCAAATATTTGGAGTGGGCCGCTCATCCGTCCGCGAGGCAGTACGAGGTTTGAGCGTATTGGGGTACCTGGAAATACTACCTGGAAAAGGGACCTTTGTCAGAAAAACTAGCATGCCAGCAGCCCTATCGGATGAAAGTCTAAAGGAAGTTTTAGACTCAGACCCAATCTTTGACATCATGGAGGCCCGCGATTGTCTGGAATCTAAGAGTGCACAACTTGCAGCGGAAAGGGCAGATCCGGCTCAAATAGAAAAGATGAAAAGGGCCGTGACAAGAATGAAGGAACCCAATGCAAGCCTAGAGGCCATAAACCGCGCTGATCTGGAATTTCACCTGCTGCTTGCAGAGGCCTCAGGAAACGGTGTCATTCATGAGATTATGAAATTGCTGATCCAAAAGATGGAGGCCTTTGCTGACAAGTTTTGGGCCACCCTTCCCTCGGCGCGTAACCGAGTAATCTCTACGGCCGATCAAGTCATAACATCCATTTCCAAAGGAGACGGCCAGAGGGCTTCGGAGAGCATAAAGGATCATCTGGAACTGGTGACAGAACAGCTCAAGACCGTCATATCGGAAAGCGCCTTTAAATCGGGGAAAAACATTTGAGGTAGGGGTGAAATCTCATGGAAAACGGTTACTGGCAAAGACAGCTACGAGTGGACTTGACAGAGAGAAAAATCTCGATCGAACCTATCGAAGAGGACGATCTAAGACGATTTGTCGGGGGATCCGGGCTTGCCTCAAAGATATTGTTGGATGAGGTGCCCGGAAAAATTGACCCTTATGGCCCTGATAATATCGCCATTTTCGCAACTGGACCCTTTCAAGGGCCGCCCATACCAGGTGGTGCCAAGTTCAGTATTGTGGGGATTTCACCCCTAACAGGTACCTTCGGCGATACGGCTGCCGGTGCTGATTGGGGGCCTTCCCTAAAGGATGCGGGCTATGACATTATCGTAAACTGAGATTAGGTCTGCCTACTAAGTATTTAAGACTTGTTTTTGTGAACGGGAAAAAGGTACATTTGGACCATACCCTGTCCCAGAGCGACACCGTTTTTTTCATTCCCCATGCTCTGGGGGGAGGGTAGTTACTACTGGGGCGTAACATGGCTTTGAGGTTAGTCTGAACCGAGAGAGCCAATCGAGAAAGGAGGTGGTTGAGGAAGATCAACAAAGGAGGTTGGTGGCCATTTTTGGGAAGAAATAATGATTTTTTCATCCAACAAAGGAGGGTCTAAGAATGAGAAAAATTGCCTTCATAATCGCAATTGCCTTCGTCCTAAGTCTTGTTATTGGCCTTAATCCCACAGAGGCCAAAGAGCCTGTTAAGATAGGCATACTTTGCCCCATAACGGGGACACAGGCAGTCATGTCAGAAGACTTGCTGACAGGATTTAAGCTGGCCCAGGAGGAGATCAATGACGCCGGTGGCATTCTGGGGAGGCCTGTAAAGCTAATTGTCGAGGATACTGAGACCCGCCCGGCAGCGGGAATGGATGCGGCACGAAAGCTGATAGAGGTAGATAAGGTCAAGATCATCTCTGGGGGCTTTTCAAGTGGCGTGGCTTTGCCAATTGCAAAATACTGCCAGGAGCACAAGATACTGGCCGTATTCCAGCCGCCCACCTCACCGCTTTTTCGCCATGTGGGTTCCTATATCTTCCTGACCAATGTGCTGGACAATTACAAGGGCAAAGTGATAGCCGACTTTGCTGTGCAGGACTCTGGCAAAACCAGGTTTGCGACCATGTTTATGAACAATGCCTTCGGCAAGGCACTGATGGATGAAACGCTCAAAAACCTGCAAAAAAATGGAGCCCAGGTGGTAAGCAAGGTTGTCTATGAACTGAATAAAGTAGATTACAAGGCCGAGCTCCAGAGGCTTTTTTCAAAAAAACCCGAAGCCATTATTGCTACATTCTACGCCAAGGAAGGATTGGTCACAGCAAAACAGGCCTATGAGATGGGTATGTTGGACGTGAATAAGGTGCCCTGGTATGTACCCGAAATGACATCCAGTTTCGCCAGTGCCATCAAGAAAATACCAAACGTCTTGGAAGGCATTAAAGGCCTTAATCCATTGCCCCCCGGTGCCTTGTTTATGGAAAAGTTTAAGAAGAAAATGGGGCGCGAACCCATAACCGCTTATGCTGCCATGAACTATGATGCACTGGTCATGATAGCTATGGCCGCAAATTTTGCAAACTCCGTTGATCCCACAAAGGTAAGAGATGCTCTGTGGAAGATTGATGACTGGTACAGAGGCCAATCTACTGGTGGTGACAAGCGTTTTGACAAAGACGGCATGCAGGGCTACGGAAAGTATGCAAAGGTAATAATCAGAAATGGTAAGATTGTTCCTTACAAGAAATAGGGTATCTGGTAGGATAAAATTTCATTAAGAGATTCCCGCCAGCCGTTCATACGGCTGGCGGAAGTTTTACAGAAAAACCAGGACGTTATGGGCAGTCCAGCTACCGCTACAGCGGTCTACTTAGATAAAACCAGATTGAGGGATCATGGAAATCGTTCAGATCATAATAAATAGTCTCATAAGGGCTTCGGAATTAAGTTTGCTTGCCCTAGGGCTCACCATGGTATTCGATATCTTGAAGTTCGCCAACTTTGCCCATACTGACTATGCCCTGCTGGGGGCCTTCTTGGCCTACTCATTCAGCCAAGCACTGGGGCTTCCCCTCATCGTCTCCGTAATGATAGCAGCAGGCTTAACGGGTTTGTTCGGTATAGGCATTGACAAGGTGCTCTACAAGAGATTGAGGACCATAGGTGTCCAGCCTGTCTCTCTCATGATTGTCTCGATGGGCGTAGAAATAGCCCTACGCAATATACTTCGCCTTATATGGTCAAGTGAGACAAAAACCTATCCAATAGCAGTGGTGAAGCCCCTGGAAATACTGGGCGCTCGTATTACCATGCTCCAACTAGAAATCATTACTGTCGGCTTCCTCTCCATGGTCGCTTTCCATATCCTTCTTCACAAGACGACATTTGGTAAAGCCTTGAGGGCAATATCTGATAATAGGGCGCTAGCAAGCGCATGCGCCATTGATTCGGAGAAGATGATAAGGTGGATGTGGTTTATTGCCTCGGCCTATGGTGTCATAGGGGGCACCATGATTGCCATGGAACACGTCCTATACCCCAGGCTGGGTTTTAACATCCTCATCCCTGTGTTTTGTGCCGCAATATTGGGTGGAATTGGCAATCCTTATGGAGCGGTCTTGGGCGCCCTGATCCTGGCATTTGCGGAAAACGTTGTCCTTGCCCTGGATCTTAAATGGCTATTAAATCTTGGTGGATTGTTCCATTTCGAGTCCATCCAAATAAATACAGGGTACAAACCTGCTGTGAGCTTTCTGATTTTGATACTTGTCCTACTTTTCAAACCAACCGGATTGTTGAGGAAGGAATAACATGACGATAGTCAACTTTTTGATCTACTTTTTAATAATGGTTGGCATTTATGCGTTACTGGCCATGAGCCTCAATTTGCAGGTGGGGTATGCAGGCTTAATTAATTTTGGTCAAGTTGTCTTTTTCTGTATAGGTGCCTACACATCATCCCTGTTGGCTACCAAGACGGGCCTACCACTTCTGTTCTGTTTTCTCTTGGCAATGATTGTGAGTGGATTTTTCGGATATGTTATGAGCATACCCACCAAGTCCCTAAAATCGGATTATTGGGCCATTGCAACGCTTGCTGCAGCAGAGGTCTTTCGGCTGGTTGCTCTAAACGAAGGATGGCTAACCGGAGGACCTTTTGGGGTAATGAGCATCCCCCAGCCCCTCCGATTTCTTTTTTCAATGGAAAACTATCCCCTCTTCTACCTCTTTCTGGTGACACTGTGCGTCATAATAGTTTTCTTTGCCCTCGCGCTCATCACCGATTCCCCATTTGGCAGAGACCTCAAGGCAATTAGGGAAGAAGAGGATTTATGCCTGAGCCTTGGCAAGAATACCCGAAAGCTAAAGCTGGAAGCAATGGTGGTGGGTGGAATGGTAGGCGGTCTGGCTGGTGCGTTGTTCGCCCATTACGTCACATTCATTTCGCCTGAAAACTTCTGGCCAATTGAAACCTTCCTCCTGTGGGCCATGATTATCGTCGGGGGTCGGGGAAATCATGCGGGGGCAATTCTGGGCGCAGCGTTAATACAGATATTTAACGTCTCAACCCGATTCATTGGTGAGTATGTCTCTCTGGGTTCTGATTCAATGGCATCACTACGCATGGTGATAATTGGTTTTCTGATAATCATCTTTGTTTCCTACCGGCCTGAAGGAATCATCAAAGAGAAGAAAAAGGTTTATGACCCTAGAAACATCCGTTAGGAGTCAAGGTTCCCATGTTAAAGGTAAAGGATCTGCAAAAAAAATTCGGCAATCTTCGCGCCCTTGATGGGGTCTCAATTGAAGTGGAAGCTGATTCAGTTGTCGGCCTAATAGGTCCCAATGGTTCAGGGAAAAGTACTCTGTTCAATGTGGTCTCTGGCTTTTATGAGAAGGACGGGGGAGAAGTATATTTTAAAGGCGAGAGGATAGATGGACTGACACCTGATGCCATCGCCAAGAAGGGACTATGCCGCACCTTTCAGATTGCAAAGGCCCCTGAAAGACTCACTGTCCTTGAGAATATGCTGCTGGCTGCCGAGGGCCAGGTGGCCGAGAACCCCATCTCCGCCCTTTTCGCACGAAGGAGGATTGCTCGCGTTGAAAGGAAGAACCTTGAAAAGGCTATGGACCTGTTGGAAATTCTAAAATTGACAGAATTGATGAATGAATACGCGGGGGACCTCTCTGGTGGACAAAAAAAGCTGCTTTCTTTGGGCAGGGTATTTATGCGAAACCCTGATATGATTCTGTTGGACGAACCCACGGCAGGGGTCAATCCAACATTAACAACGCAACTCATCAAAGTAATACGAGAGCTCCAAAAGAAGGAGCATAAGTCAGTTCTAATCATTGAACATAGTATGAAGGTCATAAGCAGTATTTGCGACAAGGTGTTTGTCTTGAACTATGGGCAAGTAATTGCAGAGGGAACGCCCGAGGAAATACAAAAAAATGACAAGGTACTGGAGGCCTATCTAGGAGGGGTTTAATCAGGCTACATCTCGGAGGAGGCTCTAGGTATATGGCTTTACTGGAAGCAATAGAGATAGTATCGGGGTACGGCAAAACCGACATCTTACATGGGGCGTCAGTTACGGTTGACAAGGATGAAATAGTGACCATAATTGGCCCAAACGGAGCGGGGAAATCCACATTGTTCAAAACAATTATGGGGTATCTCATACCTCGAAAGGGAAAAATAATCTTCTCTGGAGAAGATGTAACCAGGCTGCCGCCAAACAAGAAGGTCGAAAAGGGTATAGCCTATGTCCCCCAGCTCGAAAATATCTTCCCTTCTCTGACGATACTGGAGAACCTTGAAATGGGTGGATATTCGAAGGATAAAGAAAAGGTGAAAAGGGGGATGGAAAGGGCCTTTGAGGCCTTTCCCATTCTTGCTGACAGAAAAACGCAGCGCGCAAAATCACTGAGTGGTGGGGAAAGACAGATGCTCGCCATGAGTATGGCACTAATAACAGAGCCTGCCCTGCTCTTGCTGGATGAGCCGTCGGCCGGACTTTCCCCTAAGGTTACTGAAGAGGTTTTCAGGCACATAAAAAGGCTACATGAGGAAGGGATTGGTATCCTTATAATTGAACAGGACGCACATAGGTCTCTGAGCATTTCGGATAGGGGCTATGTCTTGGTAATGGGACAAAACTACTTCGAGGGTCCTGCCAATACTATACTTGACGATGAAAAAATAAGGGAGGCATTCTTGGGAGGCTGATTGCCCATCTATTTCCTGAGGTTAAATTGAGGGACTAAGAGATGAAGTTTCAAAGGCTCATAACAGCCATTGATGTGCATGCGGAGGGTAATCCTGAAAGGGTAGTCACAGGAGGAATCCCCTTTATACCAGGCAAAACAATGCTGGAAAAATCGAAATACGTGCGGGACAACCTCGACCATCTCCGCACCCTCCTTGTTCATGAACCCAGGGGGCATAACAACATGTATGCGGCGCTGCTTACCCCACCTTCCGACCAAAGGGCCCACTTCGGCGTTATATTCATGGAACCAAGCGGGTATGCCACAATGTGCGGCCATGGAACCATTGCCGTATCCACTGTTCTTGTTGAAACAGGTATAATACAACCTTCTGAGCCTGAAACAGAGATCTTACTGGACACACCAGCGGGTTTGGTAACGGCATCTGTACAAATAGCCAATGGGAAGGCCATTTCTGTCACCATAGAAAATGTACCTTCATTTCTTTATCAAGAGGACGTGACCATACATGTAGAGGGAATTGGAGATATAAGTGTAGATATCGCTTACGGGGGTAACTTTTACGCAATACTGGATGCAGACCGCCTGGGACTGGCCATACGTCAAGATCAGGCCTCAAGAGTAATAGAAGTAGGCCAAAGGATTTGGAGGGCTGTTAATGAACAAATCAAGGTCCACCACCCAGAGCAACAAGAGATAGACTGCGTGAATTACGTGGAATTTTCTACGTCCTCCACCAATCCAAAGGCACACATGAAAAATGCCGTTGTCGTGCCCCCTGCGGGTATGGATAGGAGCCCGTGCGGGACAGGGACAAGTGCGAAAATGGCCACCCTGTATGCCAAAGGACAACTTGCATTGGGCGAAGAATTCGTTCACGAGAGTATAATCGGCAGCCTGTTTTGTGGGAGGCTGTTGTCAGAAACAAGGGTGGGTGGTTTTCAGGCCGTAGTGCCAAGCATTAGGGGTAGCGCATATATAACAGCCTTCCATCGATTCGTGGTGGATCCCGAAGATCCATTTCAGAGGGGTTTTTGCCTCGGCGAACCCGAGAGCCCTTACTCATACGGCTTTGGAACCTCATAGACGGTATTGTATAGAAGAAGATCATTCCCTAGGAGGTTAGAGAAATTGAAAGAGCTTAGAGGAATTTGCGTGGCACTGTGTACGCCCTTCACCGAAGATGGTGAGAAGGTGGATGAAACCGCATTAAAAAACCACATAGACTCCATGCTGGAGGCAGGGGTTCACATAATTCTGGTATGCGGTGGCACAGGTGAATTTGCGTATTTAAGGCCAGATGAGAGGAGAAGAATCACGGAGATCGCCTCCAAGCATATCAATGGCAGGGCGGCCTTTATGGTCCAAACATCTGCCATCAATACCTCTGATGCCATCGAGTATGCCAGGCACGCAGAGGGAGAAGGGGCGGACTGTCTCCTTATTCTGCCCCCCTATTTTGAGGGCCCTGATATGGAGGGAGTATACTATCATTATGAAAAAATCTCCGAGGCCATTAATATCCCTATAATGGTTTACAACATCCCCGTTCATTCGGGTATCGATATAACGCCTCCTTTTTTCAAGCGCCTCATGGAAATAGACAATATCAAATATATCAAGGACAGCACAGGTGATATAATCCGCATCCAAGAGTTGCTTACCACCGGAGGGCATGTATTTAACGGTGGGGATCCTATTGCCTTTTTCAGCCTTCTTGCTGGATGCCCAGGCTGTGTATGGGGTGCCCCCAATGCCATGCCAAGGGAGGCGGTTGAACTTTATAATCATGTGACCTCCGGGGAACTTGATGAGGCCAAAAGGCTTTGGGAACGTATGTTCCCTGCCAATCTCTTCTTCTGGACCCACGTTTACAATGCAGCTGTCAAGGCAGCCACCAACCTATCGGGAAGAAAAGTGGGCCCGTGTCGAAGGCCGGTTTTGCCCCTTACGGAAACGGAAATGGCTGAACTCAAGAAGGCCCTTGAGCCCCTGGGCATTTAGACGGCCATTGGGGCCTGCTTCTGGCCCTCAGATCTATCATAGTACAAGGACAAGGGAGGATACGTCCCAATGAAGATAAGTAGAGTATTCTCAACAATTGATACCCACACAGGCGGAGAACCCACCAGGACCATAATTGGTGGTCTCCCCTATATCCCAGGTAAGACCATCGTAGAAAAGATGCATTATCTAAAGGAAAATATGGACTGGGTAAGGACATCCCTGATGTTTGAGCCCAGGGGCCACAGTGTGATGTCCGGGGTCATCCTGACAGAACCCACAACACCTGAAGCAGACATTGGGGTTATCTTTATCGAAACCGGGGGCTATTTGCCCATGTGCGGACATGATACCATCGGCGTCAGCACGGCCTTGGTCGAAGCCGGTATTGTAAAGGTTGAAGAACCCTTCACATACATAAGTCTAGATACACCAGCTGGCCTTACACGGGTGAAGGTACACGTGGAAAACGGTAAGGCCAAGTCAGTGACCTTTAGAAATATTCCATCCTTTGTTTTTGCCGAGGACGTTGAGGTCACTGTTCCCGGATTTGGGCGGATCAAAATGGATGTGGCATATGGAGGGAATGTTTACGCAATCCTCCCTGCGGAGGCCGTCGGCCTCAAGATCCTCCCTGAAAACGCCAGTGAAATAATCCAAAAAGGAAAACTAGTTAGGGATGCGGTTAATAAGCAGGTAAATATCCAACACCCAGAAAAACCATTCATAAACGAATGCACTCACGTACAATTTTACGGGGAACCTACCAACCCTGGGGCAAATCTCAAGAATACGGTATTCTTTGCCGACAGTGGCATCGACCGCTCTCCTTGTGGCACAGGGACCTCTGCAAGGGTTGCAACCCTTTACGCAAAGGGAGAGCTTGAATTGAACCAAGAATTCGTCCACGAAAGTATCATTGGGAGTATCTTTGTGGCTCGAGCCGTGGAGGAAGCAAAGGTGGGACCATACAAGGCAGTTATCCCTGAGGTAACGGGAAGCGCCTTTGTGACCGCAATGAGCCAGTTCGTCATTGACCCAGAGGATCCCCATAAAAACGGTTTTCTCTTAACCTGAAAGGAGCTAATTAAGATGGGCAAATTAAGAGGCGTATTTACCGTGATGGCCACCCCCTTTAACCCCGAAGGGGACATAGACGAACAGGGATTTAGGGCCAATATAGATTGGTACATACAAGAAGGTGTACATGGTGTCATTTGCCTGGGAAGCACGGGGGAATTCACGAGCCTGTCCCTTAAAGAGCAAAAAAGAGTTATTGACCTGACCGTGGAGCAAGTAAACGGGCGGGTACCGGTGATTGCCGGAACCGCTGCCAATTCCACCCGCCAGGCCATCGAAATGACCAGATACGCGAAGGATGCTGGCGCAAATGCAGCAATAATTGTCACCCCATTTTATGGGATGCCCACACAGGAAGACCTTTACGAGCATTACAAGGCCATCTCGGAAAGTGTTGATATACCGATTATGCTTTACAATAACCCATGGTATTCGGGTGTGGACCTCCTGGCTAGCACTGTAGAAAAACTCTCTGAATTCAAAAATATTCAATACATCAAGGAAAGCACAGGAGATGTCAAAAGGATCCACGAGATAATGCATGGCTGCGGGAATAACATAGATGTCTGGTGTGGCTGCGATGACCTTATCTATGAAAGTGTGTTACTGGGATGCAGCGGCTGGGTGGCCCCTATTGCCAATTTTATGCCTCGGGAATCCGTTGAGTTGTTCAATCTGCTAGACAGCGGCCAATTGGATAAGGCCAGGGAAGCCTTTTTTAAGATGTTGCCCTTGCTGAGTTACCTGGAAGAAGGGCAGCTCATTTCAAAAGTAAAAGCGGCCATGAACCAGATTGGGCTTGCGGGAGGATATCCAAGGAAACCGCTTCTCCCCCTCAATGAGCAAGAAAAGACTGCCCTGAACAATATGTTGGCAGGTTTTGGTCTGGTTTAGGTGAGTCTGCTCGCCAACGCATTATGTGCCTTCAAACCCATTTAGTATGATTCCCCCTTAAGGATATACCATGGGCACCAAGAAATCTGTAGAAGCTGTCGTCATAGGCGGTGGCGTAATTGGATCTGCAGTTACATACTTTCTTGCACTCAACCATGTTGAGGTCATCCTCGTGGAAAGAGGGGCCATTGCTTCGGGAACATCGGGCAGGTGCGAGGGAGATGTGGTTGTTTGCGACAAAGAGCCCGGTTTTGATTCCCAGTTGGCGAAATTAAGCCTAGACCTGTTTCCTCAAGTAGCGAGCCAACTGGATTACGATATAGGCTGGACCCAAAAAGGCAGCCTGCTGATCATTGAAAATGAAGAGGAAATGGAGGCGGCAACAAGGTTTTGTGGACGGTTAGCCGCTGAAGGAATTCCTGCTAGGATGTTAGATCGGAAAGAAGCCCTTGACATGGAACCGGCTTTGGCCAAGGACATTGTAGGTGGCATGGAAACAACATGCGACGGTTCCCTCTATCCGATGGGCTTGGCATACGGGCTCCTTCATGAAGCAAAAAAACGGGGAGCCAGGATTAGCACATATAGTCCCGTGGTTAAGATAGAGACGGATAATAAAACAAGCATCCATAAGGTGATCACGCCTGATGCCGAGATTATCACCAAGAACGTTGTCAATGCAGCAGGCGTGTGGGCCCCAACCATCGGTAAGATGGTGGGCCTAAACATCCCCATAACGCCCAGGCAGGGACAAATGCTTGTCTCGGAGCGTGCCTTCCCGGTAGCCTCTAGAAAGGTCATGGAATTTGGTTATATGATGGCGAAATTCGGGAACAGATCCTATGTACGAAATGTATCCCCTGAAATGGAGGAATTTGGCGTAGCCCTTGTTTTTGAGCCAACCGAGGCACAAAACTTTTTGATAGGAAGCAGTCGACGTTTTGTTGGAATGGATACCTCATGTGATATCAGGGTATTGCGAGCAATTGCACAGAGGGCTATCCGTTTTTTCCCTGCCATCAAGGACATAAATATCATCAGAAGCTATGCCGGGCTCAGGCCGTATACCCCCGACCACCTTCCTATCATATCAAGAACAGAAATCCCTGGATTTTACGTGGCAGCAGGTCATGAAGGGGATGGCATCGGGCTGTCACTCATCACTGGAAAGTTGATAGCACAGATGATTTGCGACCAATCCCTGGCCATAGACATTAGCCCTTTGAGCTTAGCTCGTTTTCAAGGAAGAAAAAAAGATGTGTGCGAAAGCTGATCAACATTGCCATAAAAGAGAGGAGCATCCTGAGGTCTTTACGATTGAGGTGAATGGCAAGAACATTGTCGCCCACGCCGGGCAGACAATTGCCGAGGCAATGCTAGCCAATGGCCTCAAGGTGTTTCGCAGGACTAGGAATGGCTCCCCCCGGGGGCCCTATTGTGGGATGGGTATCTGTTACGAGTGCAGGATGATAGTAAATGGTATTCCTAATGTGCGTACATGTATGACACCTGCAACGCCAGGATGCAAGGTGCTCACTCAGGATGAATCCCTCATGAGGGTGGAGTGATGCAAGAATTCGATGTGGCCGTAATCGGGGCAGGCCCTGCTGGAATTTCGGCGGCCATAGAGTCCGCTGCCCTGGGTGTATCGGTGGCTTTAATAGACGATAGCCCCCTGCCAGGCGGCAAGGTCTTTGCGTACCCTGTCAATTATCTTGAAGGATCAGAGAGGAAAATAAGAAACCGACTGTTTCGTGGAATGGGGCATTTCAAAGACAGGATATTCATCTTCTCGGAAACAGAGGTCTGGAACATCCAGGGTGAATATACACTGGGCCTTTGCCGAAAAGAGATATCGGGCGCCAAACCCCTAGAAATAAGGGCCAAGAAGATCATCATCTCCATAGGTGCCTTAGAACGATCCCTCCCCTTTTCAGGCTGGACCCTTCCAGGGGTATTTTCCCTGGGTGGTATGAACAAGCTTGCCAAGAAGGGTATTGTGCCTGGCAAGAGAATCCTGATCGCGGGATCCGGCCCTCTGCAGCTAGTCCTGGCCTACCATTTGCTTAAGGCGGGCGGATCAATTGAGGGCATAATTAATATTGCCTCTCCCATGCAAATGGTGGGGGGGCTCCCGGGCATTTTCACATCTGCCAGTTACTCTTTATTGAAATCCGGATTGAGATACCTGATCAACATTAAGGTGAACAGGATACCTACCTATTTCTCCCATGCCGTTTCAAGAATAGATGGAACTGATGGGGTTGAGAGTGTCACCATAGTAAAACTGGATAAATGCCATAAGCCTGTGAAAGGCTCCGAGAGGCAGATAAATGCGGATTGCGTTGGCTATGGTCTTGGCCTTATCCCGTCTCTGGATCTAACCAGGCTTTGCGGGTGTGCCCATGTTTTTGACGAAGAACTTGGCTACTGGAGACCCAAACTGAACGGCAATATGGAAACCACAAGACCAGGGGTGTTTGTGGCTGGTGATTGCCTTACTATCAAAGGCTATCTAGCGGCCATTGAAGAAGGAAAGATCGCTGCGGCAGAGGCCTGTTACCAACTCGGTGTTCATAACAAGAATCATTTGGGTAGCACCTTTGCAGCTTCTTCGAGAAAATTGAAACGCTATAGGCGATTCGCGCGCGCCCTGGAGGCCTTATCAAG
>DQZA01000187.1 GCA_011042035.1 Desulfobacteraceae bacterium | reverse complement strand
GCCAAAAAAGTACAAAAAAGAACTGTCCTGGCGGAAAGGATAGGGATTATCCCGGTAATTCATAGGACTTTCGTCGTTTCCTAGCAAAAGGATTAAACCTGAAGAGACCTGGGTTCTCAGCCGTTGCCGGCGTTCCTTATAGGTATTTGCGCTAAACATGTGATCCTCCTTTAAACAATTAAAGTGGTCTGTAAATAGGGCTTCTTCCAGAGAGAATTGCTCCTTATTTCTACCTTTGTATTTTTATTTTAAAGTAAACCCTAATATTTTCCTCTGGGGAAAATATGCCTTCCTCACCTGTTTATCAATGTTCAAGGGATCTTAGTGTTTTTCCTAGTTAGGTTTTCAAATTTTTTAAGGAGAAGGCCATAGGGGAAAATCTCAATTTTTGTTATTTCCATAGCCTAAATACTTCTAGTAATTAAATTAATTTTCATCAAAGAAATCAAGTTATTTATAGCTCTAGAAAGAATGTATCCTTAGGCCCAATTTGATTTTTCGCAGGAATCATTACCTGAAAAAAAACAAACAGGACAAATATTCTGGCTTAACTGCCACTTTTATTTAAAATGCCCTTTTTCTATTAAAAAACCTCAAAAGGAAAATGGTGATCTTTGGTTATTTTTATTCTATAGATAAAGGCCTTTAATTCATTTGATATATAGCTAAAGCCTGTTAACTACTCAAGAGAAAAATAGGAATTAAATCACCCTCAGTGGCCTCAAATAAACAAACGGTCACCAAGAATGGTTAAATATGAGGCAAGCCCAGGCCTACTTGGTTGAGGAGCTGCCTTTTACATACTTGTCATACCAGTCTAGATAACGCTCATAGAGATCCTTGAGGTAAGATGGCGTGCCGATTCCGTGATACTCACCAGGGTAGACGACGAGTTGAGTGGTCCGTCCAAGTCGTCTGAGCGCTTGATAGAACTGCTCGGCATTGATGATGGGCACATTCCAATCCTTCTCCCCCCCGACAAAGAGGGTTGGAGTGGTCACGTTCTCCACATAGTAAAAAGGCGAGAGCCTCTCCCAATTTTCTCGATTCTCCTCCTTCCAGGGAAGGCCTAATTCATTCTCCCACCAGCGCTGATACTGGTCGTGGCCATAATTGCTCACATACAGGGCAGTGCCAGCACCAGAGATAGCGGCCTTGAATCGGTCAGTCTTGACGATGACCAAGTTAGTCAGCTCGCCTCCGTACGACCATCCGCCTACCCCCAGCCGATCGGGATCTGCATAACCTTGTTCAATTACATAGTCAACGGCGGCCATGACGTCTTCGAATTCTTTATCCCCCTTTGATTTCACGAGGGCCAAGGAAAAATCCTGGCCGTAGCCTGAAGAACCACGCGGGTTGGGCAGGACGACCACATAGCCGTGGGCGGCGAAAAGCTGGGCTGAGAAATTGAAACCATAATCGTATTGGGCGACTGGTCCGCCATGGAGGCGAAGCAAAGTTGGGTAGCGAAAGCTCGGATCGAAGCCCGGCGGTTTAACTACAAAGGCTTCAATTTCGGTTCCATCCTTGCTTTTGAAACGGATCTCCTCCACGGCTCCAAGCCGAACCTCAGAAAGAAGCTTCTGGTTAACGTGGGAGAGTTGCTTTAACTTACCTTTAGCGTAGATAAACACTTCAGGAGGCAGATGGGGCTCGGTAATGAGGGCAGTAATCATCCCTCCCTTACCTATTTCGAAATCGTAGACACCCGTAGAGCCGGTAATTAACCGTTCCACCTTGCCTCCTCCCACCGGAATCCGGGCCAGTTGATACTCACCACTGTCTTCTAACACGAAGTAAATCGATTTTCCGTCCAGGGAGAAACGGGGATTTGATATATGGCGGTCAAGCTTCTTGGTAAGCACCTTGGGTTCTCCACCCTTAAAAGGTATTACAGCAAGGTGAGGAGTAGCGTAAACAAAAGCTTCGGGATCGGTAACTGAAATGTAAGCGATGTACTTACCGTCTGGACTCCAGGTGGGAGAGCTGTCAGAGCCAGGATTCTTGGTCACCTGGAGCATCGTTTTTCCCTTGTCAGGATTGTCAGCGGCCACCACCCATATGTCGGTGTTATAATTACTATCAGGTTCCTCAGTCCGATTACTGACGAAGGCGACAAATTTACCATCCGGTGACCAGGCCGGTTCTCTGTCATCGAAATCGCCAGATGTGATTTGAGTCACCTTTTTAGATTTAATATCGAAGACGTAGAGATGACTCCGACGATGATCTAGATAGCCGACGTAATCCCGCTTGAACTGAAGACGATCGATCACCCAGGGTTTAGGTGTTTTCTTCTTGTCTTTTTTGCCTTCTAAGTCTTCGGGCTTGGGATCCTTAATGGTCAACAGTAACTTGCTGCTGTCCGGAGACCACTCGTAGGATTGCACTCCCTGGGGGATGCCGGTGAGTTGGACGGCATCTCCGCCCTTTCTGAATAGCGTCCAGACTTGGGTTTTACCATTGCCCCGGGCAGAGAGAAAAGACAAATATTTGCCGTCAGGGCTCCACCGCGGCCGCCAGGCGGAAGTACCTGTGGCGGTCATCGGTATCGCTTCACCACCTTCGACCGGTACCATCCAGATGCGGCTCTGGCTCTCGTCTTTCTCAAGGTCCATAGTGGAAATGACGAAAGCAATCCACTTGCCTTCGGGACTGAGCTGTGGATCGGAAAGGTGCTGAATTCGGAAATAATCATCCACGGTCAGGTTGCGGCGGTTATCGCCTCCTTGCCCAAGGGCAATCACCCCAGCCAATCCCAGGAGAAGAACTAAACTTAGAAAATGACTCACCCTTTTCTTCATATCCACCTCACTTTTTCATCTATTTTTTAGTTTATAAGCAATACAGCCAATAAAGCCAAGAATGGCCATTTAAATGCCCCGCCCTTTTCTTTTGTGCTTAAAAAACAATCTTTTGCTTAAATTCTGGGAGGAAAAACTTAGCAAATTCATCTGAGTTTCTAATGGTATCCTCTCCACTCCAATTAGGGCTGCCAATATTATCTCTATCTCTAATCGCCTTTTATGTTACTGTATGGCAGAAATCGTACCGCTTTTCTATAGTATGTATATTAATGAATATTGCCTTGTCAACAACTTTGAAGTTAGTTCCCTGCCGAATATAATAAATATAATAAATAAATAAGATTAGAAAAATTAGCATTTTGTTTATATTATTATTCAGAATTGTTTAATAAAACCAAATTAATTTAGAAGAGAGGCCCTATGTTTTCATTTAAGAAAATCATCTTTTTGTTAATTGCAAGGCCGCCATAACAATAGAACAGGCTTATCAACATGAACTCGAAAATTTAAAGACTATCCAGTTAATAGCTGAAGATGATAAAAATGCCCTCAGTAGGATTCAAATCGAGTCAGCTAATCTTATTAATGAAATGAAGGCTTCGCTAAAATCCCTTAACAAGATGTATAAATTTTTGTGTAGAGAGCATAGTATTAAACCTCAGAAACTGAGATTAACTCCAGAGGAAGAAAAGATGAAGAGGCTAATTCCCACCAAAAAAGCAAAAGGCATGGTGGCTCAGATGGAGTTAGATATGGACCCCGATCTTCCCCAATCTCATGAGATTTTTAAATATCCGTTTGCTGCTTGGGAATTGGCCAATTTCATAGATGGTAAGAGAACTATGCTCGAGATAGCCCAAGCAGTGCTGGCTGAATGTGGTGATCCTCTGCCCGAAAAATCGGCAGAATTTTTCTATAATCTTGCGAAAAAAGAGGTGATTGAGCTTAAGAAGAAATAACCAATCACTCTCTCACGGCATTAACAAAATCCGCCAGCAGACCGTAAGCGGTCGTCCGGGGGCCGAGGTCTTCCTCAATGAAGGATAATTTCCCCAGCACATCTGATTCGAACTGGACGATGGTTGTCGTCCCGTTGATGTTGTAGAGTATTGAATTCGAACTAACCAATTCCGGAGAAACTCTAGCTTTGATTTTCTCGCCTTCTTTCCAGGCATGGGCCACAAGCTTATAGCGTTTACCCTCTGCCTTCGCTTTCGCGATCATCTCGGGAGTGATGCTTCGAATCCCAGTCCGCTCAACCATATCGGGCGTAAAGGGGTGGTCCATCAGCACCGTAATCAAAGCCGCCACCTTGACGGCTGCATCCCAGCCATCAATGTCTCCGCTGGGATCAGTCTCAGCAATGCCGATCTCTTGAGAATATCTGACCGCCTCATCAAAGCTGTCACCTGCTTCCAGGCGAGACAGAACCAGGTTGGTAGTGGCATTCAGTATGCCCCAGATGGAAGTCAGCCCCATGACTGGTAATTGGCGGAAGGAGGAGAAAATTGGCACTCCGTCCATAACCGTCGATTCAAAAAAGAATTTAACACCATGCTCGGCAGCTAAGGCTTGAAGGTAGGAGTAGCCGTGGACCACAGTACCTTTGTTGGCGGTGATGGCCTGCATGTTATTCTTCAGGGCAGTCTCGATATAAGAGATAGCGGGCTGGCCATCATTGTAGTTGACAGGCGTGTTCTCGAACATTACATCGGCACCGCTGGCTCTAATCAATTCGAGACTGTCTAGGGGTGCTGCCGAGGGCGAGAGTTCATCCAGCGAGTGGCCAGATTCCATGATCGCCAGCGCCTTTTCCAGGTCAAGCCCATCAGGATTTAACGCCCGTCCGTGAGTGCGGGTAGCCACGGCCGTAACTAAAAAGCGGATTGAGTAGCGTTGCTCAAGTTCTGAGCGTTTTTCAAGGAGCAGGCGGGCCAGCGCCTGTCCTACATTGCCAAAACCAAGGAGCAATAATTTAAATGTTTTCATTAGAACCTCTTAACTTATTATATTTTATGTATGTTAATAAATCGAAACACAGAAATTCGAAACGTAGGGGATTAAATATTTTGTTTTCACTGGCCCCAGCAACCAGTTGATTTATAGCTAGGCAATGAGGCGCTTGAACAGTTCTAAAGGAATGTTGCGGCCACAAACAACGGCGACCACTTTTTTTCCTTTGAAGTAATCTTTTCGTTGGAGAAGACCGCCAACACTCAACGCCCCTGACCCTTCGACCACCAAACGATGTTGCTCGAACAGAAGACGGATAGCGGCCGCAATTTCTTCTTCACTGAGCAGTATAATCTCTTCCACATAACGCAGGCACAAATCGAGAGTAATAGTGTCTAGGTCCACTCCGCCAGCGCAGGTATCAGCCAAGGTTGGGTAGGTTTCTATCTCCACCATTTTTTTGGCCCGCATTGATTCATACATCACTGGGGAGTTTTTAGGAGAAACGCCAAAAGCTTTTATTTTTGGGTTGTAGGATTTTAGCCACCCTGCCGAGCCGGTAAGTAATCCTCCTGCTCCACAGGCAAAAAGGGCTGCCTCCACGTCGGGAAGTTGCTGGGAGATTTCATACCCGCAAGTTCCTTGTCCGCCGACCACTACGGGGTCGTTGTAAGGTGAGACGTAGATCATACCTTTTTCTTCGGCAACCCGCCGCGCTTCCTTCTCTGCATCCCAGGCTAGTTCACCATGGATGACCAGGTCCAAGCCATGGGCTTTCAATAATTCCAGGCGTGCCGGATCAATATCCTTGGCGACATAAATGGTGGCTCGTCGATTTCGAATGCGCATAGCCTCGGCTACGGCCAAGGCGTAGTTTCCTGTCGAGGCTGTAACTACCCCTTTGTCCAATTCCTCTTCGGAAAGGGAGAGGATCTTGTTAAGAGCGCCCCGGAACTTAAATGAACCCGTTCTCTGCATCGAGTCTAACTTGAGCCACACTTCCCCCTCAATTTCTTCACTGAGATACCGAGAGTATTCAAGCGGCGTCGGCAGTAGGTATTCCTTGCATCTCTCGTGTGCTTCCCGCACTAGCTGAGGCACATCGAGTTGCAAGTTGTTTCCAGCTGTCATGGCAGGTCTCCTAACTGTCTAGCCTTGGGTGTCCTTATGCCAGGGAGACACTCCTCTAGGCGATAATCTAACCTTCATCTTACTACTAACCACGATTTCCTATCAAGTTATTTATCAAAAAGGCTAAAATAACCCCCCCTAAAGAATAAACTCTTTCGATGTCCAAATGGCCATCGGATCTTTACTGAGGGAGTTTATCAAGGTCTAAAATCCATTTTTTTGAATGGACTTAGGCCCTAATTAAATCTATAGTAATATACTAATTGGTGAATTATTCTAAAAAAGTAGTTGGCTATAAGAATTATCCTTGATCGGCAGGGGAAGCGTTTCTGCGGATCATGAAAGGATGCATCCATGATTGATTTTGCCTTGACGTTGCGTGACCTCTACTTGGCTCAGGCAAGGATCGCCCCTCTTGTGCGCAAGACTCCCCTTGTTTCATCCCCGGCCCTGGCCAAATTGAGCGGAAGCGAAATCACCCTCAAGCTCGAGAACCTGCAGGAGACCGGCTCTTTCAAACCGCGAGGAGCCGCCAATAAAATCTTATCCTTGAATCCCGAGGTGCGAGAGAGGGGGATCATTACCGTCTCCAGTGGCAATCACGGCCGGGCAGTGGCCTATGTGGCACACCGCCTCGGGCTGCGGGCGCTTGTTTTTCTGGCCGATAACGTTCCAGCCAACAAGCTCAACGCCATCCAGAAACTCGGGGCTGAAGTAATTGTCCAGGGCAAAACTTACGAGGAGGCGAGTGAAGAGGCCTACCGCTTAATGGCCAAAGAAGGGCTGGAGATGATTCATCCTTATAACGATCCAGCCGTCATTGCTGGACAAGGAACCATCGGATTGGAGCTGCTGGATGAATTTCCAGCGCTGGATACCGTCATCGTCCCCTTGTCCGGTGGTGGTCTGTTGGGTGGTATCGCTTTTGCCCTCAAGTCGGCTGACCCTGGAATCCATGTGGTTGGTGTCTCCATGGAGCGGAGCCCAGCTATGGTGGAAAGCCTTCGGGCCGGCCGGGTAGTCGAAATTGTGGAGGAGCCCACGCTGGCCGACGCCCTCGCCGGCAACATCCATCCCTGTGATTATACTTTTCCCCTAGTTCAGAAAACCATCGACGCGACAGTACTAGTCTCTGAAGAAGAGATTGCCTCCGCTATGAATTTTGCTCTAGAGGAACATCACCTGGTGGTTGAAGGCGGGGGAGCAGTGGCTCTCGCTGCCTTAATATCTGGAAAAGTTAAGCACCTGGGAAAGCACGTTGCGGTAGTCGTCA
Organism: Desulfobacteraceae bacterium; assembly: GCA_011042035.1. Taxonomy (GTDB): domain Bacteria; phylum Desulfobacterota; class DSM-4660; order Desulfatiglandales; family Desulfatiglandaceae; genus B111-G9. The sequence continues at coordinate 5,810 of DQZA01000187.1, read as the reverse complement.
GCGGAGGAAATGTTGATATGAGCGTTTTGCTGAAGGTTGCCCGGGAACATCCGAGCGGCCGCTGAAAAAGCACCTTGAGGTAATTTAACCAAGAAAGAAGCCACTCACTCGGCGCTAAGTAGAATAAAAAATAATCGGGTTGTCAGCCCGAACGAAAGACCACAATCCAACTCCAAGCATCACAAATACCGATCCATTCACCAACTCCGACACTCAGGAGAAAAATGAGCTTGACCAACGAATCCTACAAAAAGCTGATAAAAGCTGGCCTGCCAATCAGCATGAAAGTTCCTTGTTATAAACAAATAATGTCGCAATACCCCCGGTGTGCAAGAAGACAACAGTGTCCTTAGAGCTGAATTTGCCCTTGCGTATTAAGTCAATGAGTCCAGCCATGGCCTTCCCTGTGTAAACCGGATCCAACAGAATTCCCTCCGTCCGAGCCACCAACTTAATGGCTTCGATGCATTCCTTTGTTGGTATTCCATAACTCTCGCCAATGTAGTCATAGTAAATCGTTAGCTCTTCGGGGTTAAAGATCAGATCTGCTTCCAAAAGCCTGGCATCTCGTTAGCTCTGTCTGCGGTCCTGCCCTGGGCCACCTCCGATCTATCAAGGCAAACAAACATCCGCTTGGAAATGCGGAGGCCCAAGTCCCATTTCAGGGCTTACAACAGCCAGAACTGTCCTGGAAAGGATAAATCCCGTATAGCCAATAAACATGCAACCAAGGGTAATGATTTCCCAACGTGTTCTTTTTTGGGCTAACTCACTCATTGTCATCATTCTACCAAGGCCAGGTCCCTTTGGTTTTTTTACAGCGGTCGTGGACCAAAGTGCCCAGCTTAAGAGGGCCATCCCTGGCAAGAAGGCTTTCTCATGAATATCCGATCAATACAGCCACAGCCATGGCCACCGAGCCCACGATCCAAATCTTCACCATTAAGGGAATGATGAAGCGCAGCCAACGATCGTATGGCACTCCCGCTATAGCTAGGGCTCCCACGATCACGGCTTGGGTGGGAACTAGAATATTGCTGAATCCGTCCCCGAACTGGTAGGCTAGTACGGCCACCTGCCGGCTCACCCCTACCAGGTCTGCCAAGGGTGCCATTATCGGCATGGTGACAAAAGCCTGACCACTTCCCGAGGGGATGAAGAAGTTGGCCAGGCTCTGAACAAAGAACATCCCCACGGCGGAAAGGGCCCCCGGAAGTTGCTGAAGGGGGAGGCTGATGCTATAGACCATTGTGTCTACTATCCCGCCCTCGTTCAACAGGACCTGGATCGCCCGGGCTACGCCAATCAGTAAGGCAGTACTGGTCAGACTCGCTGCGCCTTGGCCAAACTCTACCGCTGTGCGGTTTGGGCTCATGCGGGCGATGATGGCCATAACCAGGGTGAGACCAACAAAGAGTCCTTGCATCTCGACCAGAGACCAGTGCCACTTGCTCAACCCGTAGATCAGAACCACCAGAGAAAGGCCAACCGCAGTCAAGATCAGCTTGTGCGTGGTGGTCATTGGGGAATGATTTTGTTGAGTCTTTCCATCTGGGCCACTGGAGATCGACATCCCTTCCGGCATGCTCACCCCAGCCACCAGGCTTGCTGCTGGATCCTGGCCCACCTTCTTGGCATATGACCAGACATGGTAAATGCCAATGGGCAGAAAAATGGCCAAGAGCACCAGGCGGTACCAGAGCCCTGAGGAAGGTTGGAGCTCGGCTATGTTTTGGGCGATAATAATGGTAAAGGGATTTATGATGGCCGCCCCGTACCCAATGCCGTACCCAACCATTATGATGGCCACGGCGGTGATCCTGTCGTATCCAAGGGCGAGAGCCAGAATGATGAGCACAGGGATAAAAGGAAAATACTCCTCACCGAATCCAATGGTACTCGACCCAACAGTGAACAGGGCCGTTCCGCCCGCCACCAACCAGAAGGGTCGATGACCCAAGCGCCTGAGGAGGGCTCCCAAAGCAGCATCCACAGCTCCTGTAGCCCGAAAAACAGCAAATGCCCCCCCGATGATAAAGACAAAGAAGATGATCTCATGTGCTCCGCTGAAACCCTTGGGAATAGCCGTCAGGCATGCCCAGGGCGATAAGACCGGAGCACCGGTGGAAAACTGGAAGCTACCAGGAACCACCTGGAGTTGTCCGTTGGCCTTCTCCACCCGTTGGAACGAGCCAGCGGGAATCAAATATGTTAAGATCTGAGCCAAAATTACCATCCCAAAAAGGATAACTAGAGTGTGAGGAACCTTTAATTTTCTTTTTTTCATAATTTCCTTTTTTTCATATTAGAATCTTTCTTTTCACCCTTGTGTCCATTTTTAAAGAAGAACAGCGGCAATAGTTCCCAGCTCATTAGGAACCGGAAGGTGAGCGTTTCACGTACTTATCAAACCAGTCCAGAAAGCGCTCGAGCAGGTCTTTTTGATAGATAGGCCGATCGATGCCGTGGTGGGCATTGGGGTAAACTACGAGCTGGGTTTCGCGCCCTAAGTGTTTCATTGCCTGGTACATCTGCTCAGAGTGGATGACGGGCTGGTTCCAGTCCTTCTCGGCGCCAATGAAGAGCGTCGGCGTCGTGATGTTCTCGACGTACATGAACGGAGAGATTCTGTCCCAGAGATCGCGATTTTTCCACGGCGGACCGAGCTCCGTATGCCACCACAGATAGTACTGATCGTGACCGTAAGTGGAGGTATACCATCCAACGCTGGCGCCACTGATAGCACCTGCGAATCGATCCGTCTTGGCAATCACGAAGTTCGTCAGCGTCCCGGCAGACGACCAGCCCCCAATTCCGAGCCGATCGGGGTCGGCGTAGCCCAGCTTCACGACATAGTCAGTGGCCACGAGCACATCTTCGACATCCTTTGTGCCATATGCTTTGTTGAGGGCAAGTGCAAATTCGAGCCCCCGGCCACCTGATCCTCGAACATTCGGCATCACCACGACATAGCCATTGGCAGCAAACAGCTGGACCCGGAAATTAAAACCATAGTCGTACTGGGATTCCTGCCCGCCGTGAAGCCAAAGTATGGTTGGGTAACGGCGTTTCGGATCGAAGGATCTCGGCTTGTAAATGAAAGCCTGGATCTCGGTTCCGTCGAGGGTGGGGAATCGCACCTCCTCGACATCCGACAGCCAGACTGAATTCAACAGTTCACTGTTGACGTCGGTGAGGCGGCGTGGCTGCTCAGAACCAGCCGGAGGATTCGCATCGAGGATAAACAGATCTCCCGGCAGACACGGCTTACTGATGGCGATAACGACATTGCCGTCAGGCGCTACCGCAATCTCTTCTACCCGGACGTGTCCTGTAATCAGCCGGCTAAGCTCCCCATCTGCGACAGACACAGCAGCCAGTTGAACTTGCCCGTCATCCTCAAGCATGAAGTAAATCTGGCTTCCATCCGGTGAAAAAATCGGGTCCCAGGCTTTGCGGTCGAGTGCCTCCGTGGTGAGAAGCACGGGCTTGTCCTCTCCAATACGAATGATCGCGACTTTAGTCTGCAGGTAATCCGCGGGGATGTCGGTCCGGTCCGTGTAGGTCGTGAGGTAGGCGATTCTCTCGCCATCGGGGTGCCAGGTCGGCGAGTCGTCGGTCCAAGGGTTCGTGGTTACCCGGATTGGCTCCTGTTGGTCGTGGGGGATGTTGGGCTTCACCAGCCAGATGTCGGTGTTGTAATTAGCGTCGGGCTCCTCTGTACGGTTGCTGGTGAAAGCGATGAGGCTTCCATCCGGAGACCAGGCCGGATCGTAATCATCGTAGTCGCCAGAAGTAATCTGGAGGATGACCTTCGTCTCCATATCAAAGACATAAAGATGGGAGCGCAGACGATTCAGATAACCCGCATAGTCCTCTTTGAAATGTAACCGGTCGATGACCCAGGGCCCGGGGACTTTGGTCTCTGGTTCTGGGTCACGGATCAGGAGCACGAGTCGTTTCCCGTCGGGCGACCACTCGTAAGACTCGACGCCCTGCTTGACATCGGTGAGCTGAACGCCCTCCCCGCCACGCATATCCAGCCTGAAGACTTGAACTCCATCTTTCGCATTGCGATCTGAGAGGAAAGCCAGATACTTGCCATCCGGGCTCCACCGGGGCCGCCAGGCAGAGCTGCCCTTGGCTGTCATGGGAATCGGCTCGCCGCCAGCGGTCGGGACCACCCACACTCGCGTTTCGGACCGGTCATTCTTAAGGTCTTTTGTATTGAGCGTGTAAGCGACCCAGGCACCGTCGGGACTGACGCGCGGGCTGCCCACATTCTTCAGGGCAAAGTAGTCATTAACCTGGAGGCAACGTAGCCCTTCGGCCTTCTGGGCCAAGACCCGGGCCCCCGAACCCACGCCTACCAAAAAGGCCATTATGACTACCACTAACCCTATGTCTTTCACCTTTTGTTTCATTTAGCTATCCTCCTCTCTTGTTTGCCTCACTCTTTTATCTATCGATATCGACAAAATTGATAAAGCAAACAGACGATAACCGGGCCAGGTAAACTTGATGAACGAAAGTGTTTCAGAGCAACTTAACTCTCTATTTATGGTGACGGGTAACCTAGCCTCGTTCATGTTCTTTAGTTACCTATTTCTTCTTCAGCGGGGAAGCAGAGGCGTCACTTCTTTCTCAATGACCTGGTTCAATCGCTTCCGTTGGTCCTTGAAGTGTTCTGAGAGATCTTTGAAAACCGCGTCCATCGATATGATCTAAACTCATATCGGGGGAAACTCTTTGGTGACCAGGACTGTTCAGTCTGCTGGGGGGGTCAACTCGATGTATAGGCCAGCTGAATCAGCCGTATTCTGGACGTTGGGATTTGGTTTTTCTGTTGATGATGATTTGCCCTCAATTTATCAAATTTCCACCCTCTAATTAATTCTTCACCCATACTACAAATAAAAAACAAGTCCCGTCAATAAAAAATCCACAAGAAATTTCCCATGCCTATCTTGGGCCCCAAAAACCCCTGTTGCGGCCTAAAAAGTAGGGGCCTGAGGAAAGCACGAAGGCATTTTTCTTGAGTGCGCATCTAAATTACTGTAAAATCAAACCGATTGAACACCCGTAACTCCAGGGGGATAGAACGCTTATTGGGCAAGAGAAGTTGGCCGGTTCGAATCTTGCCGGACACATATTTTTATTTTAGGAGGTAAAGATGAAGGCCTTGATTGTCTATTATTCAAGAACAGGGACCACCAAGAAGATGGCTAAGCTTATTGCTGAAGAAGTAAGGAGAGAAGGTTTAGAGGTTGACTTAAAATCCGTTTCAGAGGCAAAACCTGAGCAGTTGCTGGATTATGACGGGATTATTATGGGCTCTCCTACTTACTATGGCAGCGTGGCTTCAGAATTAAAAGAGTTCATAGACAAAAGCATATCTATTCATGGAAAGTTAGACGGAAAGATAGGGGCTGCTTTTACTTCGTCTGCTAGTATTGGCGGAGGAAATGAATCTACCATCCTGAGCATATTAGAAGCCATGTTAATCCACGGAATGATTATTCAAGGCGATCCAGATTCAGACCATTACGGTCCAGTGGCCCTCGAGAAAATAGATAAAAGGTGCACCTCCAAATGCCAAAGATTTGCTAAAAGATTTGCCAAATTAGTCAAAGAAATGAGAAGTTAAAATAACAAGGATAGCCTTGCCTCCTAGATAATTTGCCTTGTTTTTTTGTCACGGAAGAAATGAGGTGAAATACTACTTTCCCTTCAATCACTCCTTATGACCAGGAATAGGGAACACCAGGGACGGGTCAAAGAGTGGCGGCTTGAAAATCCAGTTATTCTTT